>JAQXAR010000023.1 GCA_029252805.1 Rickettsiales bacterium | reverse complement strand
GCATTTTAATCTGTTCTTGAAAGAATGTGAGTGGAGGTTTAATATGGGCACACCAAGTGACTTACTGGCAGACCTGAAAAAGTTGCTCAAAGAATATTATTAGGTGTCAGCCCCATTTTCTATTGTATCATGCCCATCACCGCTCGAGAAAAGGTAAGTATCAACCCCATTACTCGCGATAAGCGTATCATTGCCTAAGCCACCTTCGACAGTACTAACAGAGTTATTGACCGTTTTGATTGTGTCATTGCCTTCATCACCTGAAATGTAATATTCAATACCGCCAGATTTACCGGTGATAACATCATCTCCTGCACCTCCTGATACAAACGGTGTAACTCCAGCGATGGGCCCCAGATAACTGAGCAGATCAATGGTATCATTGCCATCGCCACCCAAAACATCACCATCATGCACAATCTTCACACTGAGAGTGTCATCACCAGCCCCGCCATTTATCGTACTCGCACCTAAGAAGAGATAAGCTGAATCATTTCCCTCTCCCAAATCGATGAATGTTGATTCATAGGCAGAAATTTGATCGTTAACAGTACCAAAAACATCATCTCCGTCACCGCCCAAAATACTACTGCTATTGACATAGAGGCGG
The DNA here is from genome assembly GCA_029252805.1 of Rickettsiales bacterium. Classification (NCBI taxonomy): domain Bacteria; kingdom Pseudomonadati; phylum Pseudomonadota; class Alphaproteobacteria; order Rickettsiales; species Rickettsiales bacterium. The sequence continues at coordinate 10,906 of JAQXAR010000023.1, read as the reverse complement.
AAATAATCATCTCCCGCTCCAGCATATATCAATGCATCCGACAAAGGTGTCGTGGGGCTATTAGAATCCATGAAAATCTGATCATTACCGCTCCCGCCATCAACCGTGTCATTGGAACCGTAAACAAAAATGGTGTCATTACCTGCGCCGCCTGAGAAGTAATCCGCACCATCGGCAATAACACCGCTACCATTAGAAATTAGAGAGTCATTGCCTTCGCCACCCATGATGATGTCATTGCCTGCGCCGCCTGTCAGGTTATCATTGCCGCTTTTGGCGATAATAAGATCATCGCCATCACCGCCATGAATATGATCTCCGAAATCACTCTGAATCTCTAAATCAATGAATGTATCATTGCGGAAGGTGCCTGTAATGTACCCATTCGGGTCATTAGGATCAGGTTCTCCAGCATCTACCGAATTTTCAGATTCATGGGCTGCTAATAAAGCTGAAAGTCCGTAATCACCCGACTCACCAAGCGCTATAATAGCGGCCGAAAACAGAGTGTTCACTTCCGCCTTAATGACGCCTTCTGTTACGCCCAAACCCTCTTGATCAGAAAGTAAGATAGTCCGTAAATCGCTCAAAAATGCGATATTACTCTCAACTGCGGTGCCAGAAATATTCGTAAGAATAGTCGGTAATGTATCGTTCAAACTCAGCTTGTCCGTCGCAAAATCATAACTCGCATTAGGGAAGATAGTCTGCAAAGGCCCTTGTACCAATAGACGCGCAGAAAACTCACCCATCACAGAATTCCAGGCGGAATTTAAGAAATTGGTGGGCACGCCGCCCGTTTGGATAAAGCTCTCGCCGGTAAAGGCTTCAAGGAACGCCAACTGATGCCCATCAAAATTCGTGATGGGGCTCGTAACAGTGACAGGCAATCCCGCCCAATCAAATAGCAGCTCTTCAATCACCGAGTTTTGCGAGGCGTAATCATTTAAATCTACATTCGCGATAAAGCTCTCAACCGAAGCCTTAAACGCAGCATCTTGCGTCATCGCCACTTGCAAGGAAGGGAGGTTGCCGTAGCCACGCGATTGTGGCAGCGAAAGAGTGGATGGATCAATCGCCGCATCCGTGCCTCCGTCGCCCACAAATTGCGTATTAAACTCATCGGTACGGAAGAAAACCTCCGCCAGATCATCCGTCGAGTTATCGCTACGCGTGAAATGGGAAACATTATTAATGAAGTTGCCTTCTAAGGTTCGACCATCCGACTGAGGGCTCAACTCGAAACTCACCAACCCAGCCTGAGCCATCGTTTGTAACTCACCGCCATCGGTCATGCCATCTTCATTCAAATCGCGCCAAAGCAGCAAATCACCGAAATCGGTATCCGCAGAATCAATCACCCCATCGCTATTACTATCGAGGGTCGCCAACTCAACCAGACCGGTCTGCGTCGCATTACCGAACATCTCGCCGACATCATCAATCGTGCCATTGCTATTTAAATCACGAACCAAAAACCCTTCATCCGCACTGGCCCAGCCCGTTTGCTCAGCAAAGCCATTATCATCAATATCAAAAAATGCATTAGAGACATTCGAGTTAATCAACTCCAGCCCATCGCCATCCAAGTCCAACACCAGCGGATCACCCAAAATAACTGCCGAACGATTCGCCGTTTGATACGCAATCAACGCCCCCTCCATAATCGGATTCACCTCGCCAATATCCGGCTCGCCCGCGCTGCCATCGACCGTGTCGTAAGCCGGCGCCGCACTGTTTAAATCGCCATCACCGGCCAGCCCATCGCCCGCCGCCATGTCATTCGTCGGATCGGCCAATTCTAAACCAAAACCATCGCTCGCATGATGCCCGCCATCATCGTCATTATCGACATCGCCGTCGCCATCCGTATCCTCACGGAAATCCTGCAGCGTGATGCTATTATTCGCATCCAGTTCCAATATCAAATCATTGCCAGAAGCCTTAATCGTAAACCCATCCTTCTCCCACACATCCAAAGTTGAGTTATAGGTCGCAAGCCCTGAAAATGCGACTGGATTACCCGTGGCCGTATCCACCAACTGAAGTGAACCCCGTCCGATCCGATTCAATAATCGTATCATGCCCGAAAGATTGAACAGTGCCGCCCGTAATATCGTACTGGTAGAGATCGAGACCAGAACCACCTTCGAGGATATCATCACCGGTGCCGCCTTTGATGGCATTACTTTTGGAGTCACCGAGAATGATATCAGCGTAATTAGTACCCGTGATATTCTCGATATTATCAAACACATCCTTAATAGGACCACCCGACATCAACACCGTATTCTTCGCCGACATATCGACATTCACGCCGGAAGTGAGGTTTTCATAGGAAAGGGTGTCGTTGCCAGTACCACCGTCAATGACGTTACTTCCCAATGTCACATCTACATTGTCATTACCACTACCCGCATAAATATAATCATTTCCACCATTACCATTAATAGTGTCATTACCATCAGCCCCGAAGAACAGTTCATCATCGGAGGAACCATCAAGGTTCTCAATGGCTTCTGTTCCCAAATAAACATTGCTGATTTCATTTCCACCAGTCCATTGGGTGCCTATGGCACCGTATTCGTCTGAGAGCCAATAATGCAACCGCTCTGTTTGAATTCCCATTTGTGACAATACTGTATTGGTAAAATCAACTGTATTGCCTCGAAAATCAAAATCTGGAGTATCAAGTCCATTCAGATGACTTTGCTCCGAAAGATCGCTTAACCCCAATGTCTGATGGGCAAGTTCGTGGATAACTAACCGTTGAAGTGATAACCCCTCAACGTCACCATAATTATTCACATATGAAATACTGTTAATATCGTCAAAATTTAAATAAATATCTGGAGAGTTCCCTGGAAAAGAGAAGTCGTAATCAAAAACATAAAAGACATTATTAGGGGAGCTAAAAGACCCCCTCACGTCTGTGATTTTAAAATCGTACTCGGTGCCCCCTGCTAACGGGGCAGTGAATAGATTGCTCCCTAAGCTTGTGTTTTTGGCAGCATTCAATATATCCCAAACAGCTTGGTATTGTGGTGCTCTGTAATCATAAAAGTTAAAAGTTACATCTAAGATAGTTTCAGTATAATTAGGCATTATCAATCCTTCATGTTTTTGTCTGATTTAGATAACAAATCTTTTAGTGAAAATATTAGCGCTAAAGAGCTAATGAAATATATTAAGCTACGAATAGGATAATTATCTAAGTAGCTAACATCTACTAACTCAGGCACTTTGGTACCGAGCTTGGGGCCAATTCCTAGCGAATCAGATGCTGTGCTATGGAAATAAATTGGGTCAGATAAAACCATCAGTGCCAGCGTTACAACCGACACCCCACAATAAACCATCAACATTTTTCTAGATAACAATTTCTTCTTCATTCTTACCCTCTATTCATTACGTCCTGTTAATCGAACGCTTTTGCTATTTTTGCAACAGTACTCACATAACCATAGATTGCAATAGAGTAAATTATCTTTTTGCTTGAATCTTGATGACTGCGGAGGTGAGTGCTGCTCTCACTATTCTTATCAGAATGTTATTATGGCAAAATTTAAATGCCAAGTTGTGGGTAGTTAACTTAATCCTTCTTTATAAGCTTTTGCCACAGCAGGTAGCTTTTGTTGCCGTATGGGAATTCGTAGTGTTCTGGGTGGGGTGGCTATTCATGTTTTTCGAAAAACCTGCTTGGAGTTTGCTGAATCCTAAGCTGGAAAAGAGGGGCGGTGTGGTATGCCCGCCAGCAAACAATTGTCACAAACCTGTAAAGTGTTTGTGTTAAGCTTTTTTAATGGTGTACGAATCTGAAAAGCAATCAGTCATTTCACAAGATGGTTGGGAAGGTGAACGCTTTGTTCTTCCGGACAATTCTCATGTCATTTCCTACTCTACAAAAATTGAAGAAATCTATCAACGCCTTGTTTCCAATAAGCCTGAGCTTCAGGCACTAGACGTTCAATTTCTGCTAACAGACCAAGCAGAGCCCAATGCATTTGTTGTGCCTCCCAACAGCCCAGATAACACATCGGGTCAAGTTATCGTTGGGTTTAGTCAAGGCATGCTCAAATTCATTGAAGAAACGGCAGATCAGCATGCGGAAAAATTGGGAGTCCCCAGAGAACATCTCATTACCCATGGTATCGCCGCATTTATGGCGCATGAAGCAGGGCATATTGCCTGGGGAGAACAATTTAACTGGCCTAGTAATACGTATGACCAAGAAAAGCGGTCTGATTTCAATGTAGCAGATGCATTAGTTGTTGGTGATTACAACCTTTTTCATGCAGATGTATTCTGGAAAGCGCTTTTCAAAGAAGAACCGAAAGTTGCTGAGAAGATATTTAGAGCAAATGATATTCATGGTCAAAACAAGCCGCGTCAAAATTTAAATGAAGCAAAAATTACAGAGAAATACATTGGTAATGGTTACCGTCCTCCTAAGCAGACTGAGTCTTTTGAGAATTATGATAGTATTGCTGGGGCCAAACACACCTCATTCATTCAGCAGTTGATCACCGAAGAAATTCCCGGCTTTGCAGGAGATATTAAGCAAAGTGATCTTGATACCGAAACGATTAGCCGCATTCTTTACGAACATCGTGACGAACTCACCAATCCGACGCGCTTGGGTGAAGCTTTGACATTGTTGAGCAATGCTCAGGACAAAGAGCAATTTTCATATTTACAGTCTGACCGAACACATACTGATCAACTCATCGCGTACATCACTCATGACTGGAACGATGCGATGGTCTATAAAAATCAGAATGATAGCATTCAATATAAGAATAGTAAAAACACCGATTTTTTGAAACGAGCACAGGGAATTTTCGCTCAAGAGGCGATTGGTTGGTATTCCAGTAAGGCATTCAAAGAGTCTGCTGATAGAGAAAGACAACCGCGTTTTTATCCAAAACCCATTGGCCGCTATCTAAAGACGGCTGAACTAGCAAAGCAGTTCATTGGGGCGCAAGCTCAAGAAGAAACGCTTGAACTTGCTAATCAGTTGCAAACAGAAATCAATACTCTAGGGCATCAAACGAGTGGATTCGATTGGCCTCACTTTAAACACCCAACAGAGGCAGATAGAACTTGATAAAAAAAGTCAATGCGTGGGAAAGAAAAACGAGAAGAAACTCTCCGAAACTTAGATGCAGAATTTTCAAAGAAACAAACGAAAGCAGACGAATTTTGTAATAAAACCCCCTATTATACCCCTATCTTCATGAATGGATTGTAAGCTCCCAGCTCTGTTAAAGCTTTCCAGTTTGTCTAATCTTTGAATCAATCGCCTCATGATTTACCCCACCTGATAATCATAATGTTATCGCCATCGCATAACGGACCATCGGGGTTTTCTGCATTGAAGCGTGCGCGTGTCTCTTCACTACTTTCACCCAATTCACAGAATCAAAACCGAAATGGTTTCTCATTTGGCGTGATGGATTGTTCCAACTTACCAATATGTTTCTCTAGTGGTTTACTCATTCTGCATATCCTATTGTAATTCATCTATTCTAACCGCGACGGCAGGTGCCTTCTCCGGCAACCAATATGTGATCATCAGCAGGGATGGTAATGCGACTTATGATGAAGGGGGAGGGGATTCTTCTAGGTTATCGGTGGTGGTACGTTTGATGTGGCGGATATTATTTAAAAGCACCTTACAGTTCTCAAATCTGAAAATTGTGTGAGGTACTTACACGCGCACCCCGTAAAGCTCTTCTACTATTTCCGTTATAACGGAAGCTTCTAAATATCGAGATTCTCAAAATCGAAGTCGCCTTCGCATGCTTCCACTTCTGGAATATCAATCGTATCCGCTTGTAGCATTTCGCTTAACTGTTCTACGCTGTTAAGTATTGAAAGCTTATGTGCTGAGCTTCCTGAATCAGAGCCATCCGATTCGAAATCATCAAGATTCAGAAGATCATCTGTGTCTACATCCGCATCATCTTCAGAGGTCACATCAGTTGACTCAAATTCAATGGTGGCGGGTTGATTGAAGTAACCAGCATCGCTTAAATCAGTCAAAATATCTAAGAACTTGGCGAGTTGATCTGGCGTACCCTCTGTCACAATTCGTGCTAACACTTGGCCTAGTAAATCAGCAATCATATTATGCAGAGTGCTTGTTCCTGCCCATGGGTCAGTCGTATCTTCTGCAGAATAGCTCTCACCAATTGCTGCAAGATCAATATTCACATTTAATTCAATCGTGCCGTTATTGAAATTAATGTCATCCATCGAATTTAATTGCGCTCGAATTGCGGCTTGATCATTTGCTGATAAGTTAGCAAAGTCAGCTATATATGGATTCAGTACATCAAGTAGAGGCTGTATATCTAATTCCGCTGCATCGCCCTCTGTCTGGTTTTGCGCGTTATTAAATACAGTCACCGCACCTTGCAAGGCCGTAATTGCGTCGGCGATATCAGGATCATCCTGCACCCCTGTACCTGTACTGCCATAACCTGGATCACTCGTATCAACATCTGGCGTGTTAGGCGTTTCACCTAATGCGTATAGCGCTTTATTTACCAATGCTTCCAAATTATCATTGTCATAGTTATCACCATCCATTTTCTTAAGAATAGTCACGATATCAAGGATATCAGCAGGAGATAGGGCGCCAGGAGTAGATAGGCTTGCCGGATTAGATGCAAAATCTATAATGGGTTGTATGAGAGCCTCGAGAGCAGTTTGAATCGCTGCTTCTGTTGTTAAGTTGCCGTCAGCATCCCAATCAACTTTCGCTGTTTTGAGCGCAATGATTAATGCATCAGCACTTGTGCCTGTAGTGCCACCTGTGCCGCCATAACCTGGATCACTCGTATCAACACCTGGTGTGTTAGGCGTTTCACCCAATGCTAATAGCGCATTATTTACCAATGCTTCCAAATTATCATTGTCATAGTTATCACCATCCATTTTCTTAAGAACATTCACTAAATCAAGAAAAGCAGGAACAAGGAAATCAGGAAGAGATAGGTTTGCTGAATTAGTCGCAAAATGTGCAATTGTTGAGGCAAGATCAGTGAGAGCAGTTTGAACCGCTGCTTCTGTTGTTAAATTGCTGTCTGCATCCCAATCAGCTTTCGCCGTTTCTAGCGCCGTGATTAATGCATCAACGTCTGGTGGCGTTGTTGTTGGCGGTAGTGGTGGCGGTGGCGGTGGCGGTGGTGTTGGTGTCGGTGTTGGCGGTGGCGGTGGCGGTGGCGGTGGCGGTGGTGTTGTTGTTGGTGGTGGTGGGGGTGGTGGTGTTGGTAAAGCTGAAGGTGCAGGTACAGTGGTTCCACCGCTGCTTGTTACCTGACCTGTAAATCCACTAATACCAAGAGTGTTAACCGTAAGGTTGGCTGCGCTTACGCCTTCTGCCAACACGGTATGAATTTCGCCACTACTTGTGGTAACGCGAGCAATCGCACCGCCTGTACCATCTACAACATCAACAGCTGTAACGTTTGAACCGTTAATATTAGCAAATTGTATCGTTTCGCCAGCGCTAATATCTAAATCTTTAATAATATCTACAGCACCATCTTGGGCCGTTAATATAAAGCTATCTGTGCCTGCGCCGCCTTCAAGTACATCATTTCCTGCACCACTCGTAAGCACGTCAGCACCGTTCATACCTTGTAGGGAGTTGTCTAAATCATTGCCAGTGATCGAATCGTTACCCTGACCGCCAATCGCATTTTCAATTTCTGCATCAAAGGCAACATGAAATTTTGCTAGACCTATTTCGTTTAAGAAGTCGCCCTCATTTAAATTAATGGTCGAATTCGATGTAACACTTGAATCAACTGCAATGGTATCATTACCGGCGCCATCCCAAATGGCTTGACCCAGTTTGACATCGCCTAAATTCCAGAGAGTGTCGCCTGATTCATAGTCTAAGTTCTGACCGTATTTTTGTTGTAGCATCCATACATCTAACAGCATCGGACCTGTAACATCATTTTTCCCTATATTTGCACCATCTGAATATCCCAAAACGCTGTATTCTGATGTTAAATATTGTCCGCTTAAACCTCCTGCTTTTGCAGCCATTGGGTTCCCTCCTGCGAACGTGTGAGGCATGCCTAATGCATGAAAAGCTTCATGAATCATTGCATAGCCTGAGAAACTGCCCCATTCTGCTGGATTCAATAGTGTATCTAAAGAAATATTACCTTCATTACTACCGGTATTAGAGCCTGCAGTAGGGTTGCTTTGTGGTAAATAAGCATAGCCGCCAACGCTACCAGGTATAGCGCCTTCATGGACTGAAATATCCGCTGTTCCTGTTACTTCTGTCATGTTTAATCCGGAGACATCAGATGCCATTTGCATAATGTCTCTGAATAAATCTTCACTTTGGGAATTTAGTTGACCTACAGGTTGGCCATAACTATTGGTCCCGCTATTCCAGCTAGCATCTGTGAAACTAAAAGTTACATCAAGGTTGTTCGAACCGGCAACCCATGCGCCACCACCACCTAATGAGACTGCAGCCTGAGACTGCAGCGTCGAGGCATTAAGGTTCAAGGCCCCTGCGTTTAAAGGGTTTGAATTGTTATTACTAAAGTCTGTGGCTTCGACATTTAAACATAACTCGCACATAATAGGCTCCCAAGAGTTTTTCTTCTTATTCATTAAGAATATAGGAGAAATGTGTCGAACATATTAAGGTTTGTTAGAAATATCAAAAAAACTTCCCACGGAGGGAATTCCTCCGTGGGAAGTGTAATAGTCTATGTTCCATAACCGCTTACGCAGATTATACGGCTGTAAGTAGAGCTTGTAATTAATCTTGGGAGCATCGTTAGGCAACACAGAGCTGAAAATAATGGACTCGATAGCTGTTTATTCACCCTAATGCTCTGTTTTTGTTAATTACTATTTTCCAGCGCTTTTTTAATACCAGTGGCATATTTAGGGTCGGCTTTCTCAAAATGTACCAACTGTTTGTCGATGATATCTTGCGGCACACCTTGCATGGCCCCGGCAATATTACTAAACAAGCGTTCCTTCTGCTCATCATCAAACATGCGGAATAGATTGCCAGCTTAGCCGTAATCATCATTCCCATCACGGTGGTTATAACGGTCTGCATCACCGGATATTTGCAATGGGGGTTCCCTGAACTTGGCATCTTCCTTCGGCCCATCAAAGTTGCTTGGTTCGTAATAGGCGGCATCGCCTTTGGGTACATCATACTTCATGGCACCATCTTTGTGATGGTGATGCATAGGGCATTTGGGCTTGTTCACCGGTAATGATTCATAATGCGTCCCGACACGATAGCGGTGGGCGTCGGTATAAGCGAATATCCTCGCTTGTAGTACCTTGTCGGGTGAGAACCCTACACCCGGAATAATGTTTGATGGTGAGAAGGAAGCTTGCTCCATCTGTGCAAAATAGTTTTCAGGGTTGCGGTTAAGCTCAAACTCACCCACGTCAATCAGCGGGTAATCCGCATGCGGCCATACTTTGGTCAGATCAAACGGATTGAGGTGATATGTCTCAGCATCCTTCTCGGGCATGATTTGTACCTTGAATGACCATTTTGGATGATCGCCGCGCTCGATGGCTTCGTATAAATCCTTCTGCGAGCTTTCACGGTCTTCTCCGATTATCTTGGCGGCTTCTTCGTTCGTCCAATGCTTATGGCCTTGTTGGTTTTTAAAGTGGAATTTCACCCAGAAGCGCTCATTATTCGAATTGATGAAGCTATAAGTATGGCTGCCATACGGTAACTTTCTTCAGCTAAAATGATGTGGTCGGTGGTCTGTTGCCATACGGTTTGTTTTGGGGGGCGGATTCTAGTTTTCTATCCGTTTCTGCCGTTCTACTGGAGTCTGGCTCCATGAACTCTTTACGCTCAACTGCGAGTGACAAGAGAGGGGGATTCCAAGTCATCGGCGGTGCCGCAATCAAGCAAATTCTGTGCCTTATGTGATGGGTTGTCATATTCTAGTATCGCTGATTTCCAGTTGGCGTGACAGGTCCAGCCGTGACGTCGGAAGGGCGAACTTGAGTTTGTGGGGGGGGGGATGTCCCCACGTCTTTCGGTGATCATTTCATCCAATGACTGAGAAGAGGCATTTGCAGCGACTTTTGCACCCAATGATTCGATCATTTCGGTGGTATAGGCCTTGTTAACTGACACATCATGTTCAAAACCATTTGAGTCGCGCGTTGCAAGTTTCAAATCATCAATTCCCATTCCTTCTGGAAGATCCAAGATGATATTTGCCAAGATGGTGGGCTTTCCTTCAGGTGAGAAACTCAGCACTTGAACTCTGTTATCCATAGCATGTGAGATAAAACCAATCGACCCTCCGGGCTCTCGCGCATCAACAACCAGACGAATGTTCTCAATATTTTCTGGATCCGCCACCGTATAATTGATATTTTTCAGAGTATTTAACTTATTTGAGAAAATAACCTCTCCCTGCCCAGCAAGAAATATTTCATTACCTGTTTTTCCCATTAGCTGCATTTCGCGAGGGCCTAGCTCGGGAGAATAAAGCAATTGATCGGGGCTATTATCATTTATCAAATAGCTATGGTGGGTATTTTTACGCTCTGTGACTTCGCGTTCATCGTATTGAACATGGAAATGAGCTGTTCTGTTTTTGGGTTCCGTAATTGAATCTAATGTTGGTACGGGGGGAGATTTTTCGCCATCAGCATGCAATCTCGCACGTGTATTTACGCCTGTAATTCCTTCTTTAACCGCCGCATCATGTATCGCTGCAAGAAAGTTTGATGCACGGTCCTGCGATAATATTTTAGGGGCTGACACCTAACATTTAAATTGTTAGGAGTTATTGATGTATATAAAGCATTGTAAGTTATCGAGAAATAAGCAGTTAGAGTTGATAAAATATTTCATTGCGGGTTCTAC
>JAQXAR010000022.1 GCA_029252805.1 Rickettsiales bacterium | reverse complement strand
GCATTTTAATCTGTTCTTGAAAGAATGTGAGTGGAGGTTTAATATGGGCACACCAAGTGACTTACTGGCAGACCTGAAAAAGTTGCTCAAAGAATATTATTAGGTGTCAGCCCCATTTTAAATAATTATTTAAAAATATTAACTATTTATTAAACCTTAAGTAGTATCTTTAGAGGATGAAAAATTACTCTGGCAGCGAATGGCTGACGATTGAAGATTTTAAGCAGCTGCAGGAAAACCCTCTGCCAGAATCACGTGAATCAGTCGCCCGTAAAATCGGGCACCATTTCGATCATTCCTCTCAGGAGACGGCAGAGTATAAGATTGCCTGCGAGATTGCGTTCCATTTGCAAAAAGATGCTGAAGCGATTGTGCGTATTGCACTCGCCGATAGCATCCATCAAAGTGAGTCTGCGCCCAAGCAGTTGATTTTGCTACTGGCGATGGATGAAGAGGATGCCGTAGCGCTGCCCATTTTGAAAGAATCTCCACTCATTGGTGATGGTGATTTGGTCGCGCTTTTGCCCCAAATTGAATTAGCCGCTCGCTTGATCGCGGTGGCAGAGCGTAAGTTTATCTCGGTTACGGTCAGCTCAATGCTGGCAGAACGTAACTTTGAAGAGGTGGTGGTGTCTCTATTGGCCAATGATTCTGCCATTATTGATGAAGAAGTAATCCTTCAAATATCGCATAAGCATGCGCGATCTACATCAGTGTTGAACCGTATGATGAAGCGTTTGCCGATGCCGACAAAGGCTGTAAACCACATGGTGCAGATACAGCAATCGGGCGGGCAGGAAAACCGGACCCCTTCGGATATGCGATCTTTCAGTTCGCTCGGTCAAGCAGAGCTGGGGGACGATTTGCTGACCTTGATGTTTCTAGGGCACGCACCCAGCGATGAGGCATGCGAACATATGGTGGCACAGCTTGAGAGGAAGAAGAAAGTTAGCGCGACCTTTATGTTGCTTGCGATGTGCTTAGGGCACGAACATTTCTTCTTCACCTATATGGCGCATAACACGCATTTGCCGCGTGAGCGGGTGGAAGAACTCGCCAATATAGGGGAGCTGGAATTCTCGCTATTAATGAATAAGTCGAGCATTTCATCGAGTCTTTATCCGTTGATGTATCATGTCTATACGGGCATGGAAGAATGTTTGAAGGGCGACGCGGAAAGTGGCTCAAAAGCCTTTGCAGATCAGATGATTAAGTGTCTGATTGCGGCGGAAACCAAGGGCGTTAACTTCGCCACCACGATTGGTAAGCCATTGGCCAAAGCGCTGATAGAAAGCTTCGCTTAAAACCCACTGAAACTCTACTCATGCTTGCATCCCCCCTTTTAATATGCTTTCCTGTGTTCGCAGATGGTCAGTCCTGTCTGTGGGGACCGAAAACCCCTATAACGACTAGCGGTCAAACATGGTTCGGCGCGCTGATAATTTCTTACGCCCACTCGGTTTTGGCCGGATGGTATGGGAATGTTCAGGGTTCGCCTAAATACCATGCACCTTTCGCTAGTCGGGGGTCTTTTCGGCATCCGGCTATAAAACCGGTTCCTCTTAACAAATAGGGGGAGCTTATGAAGCAGCTTTGGTGGGATTTCGTTTTTATTCTTGGGGCTGACACCTAATAATATTCTTTGAGCAACTTTTTCAGGTCTGCCAGTAAGTCACTTGGTGTGCCCATATTAAACCTTCACTCACATTCTTTCAAGAACAGATTAAAATGCTCTTT
>JAQXAR010000021.1 GCA_029252805.1 Rickettsiales bacterium | reverse complement strand
GTCTAATCATTTTGGATAAAAAGTTAGGTTTAACAGGAATTTGTAGGGCTATGTCACATCTTATCCATAAATTTATCCAGCAGGCGCTTTATACATTACTAAATGAAGATTCTACCTTGGGTGGTATTGTGTCGGGGGTTTATGATAACCCACCTGAGCAACAACATTATCCTTATATTGTCATTAATTCTCTCGCCTCTCGCGATTGGTCTACGCGTACAAGTGTGGGGTTCAGTACGACGATCCCGCTCACGGTATATGGGCAGTCAGGTACACAGCAGGTGCTGGATATATTAGATCGTATTTACGAATTGCTGGTGGAAGGTAATTTGAGCTTGTTAGAGCATCAACTCGTTGCCATGCATTTTGAAACACATGATGTGCGGACAGAAGGGGATGGGGTAACACAGAGTGGAGAAATTCGCTTCCGAGCCTATTCGGAATCTGTGCCTGTGTAGGGAACGGGGGTGGTCGCGAAATCGATGGTGGAGCCCTTTTCGGCTTTGACGAGTTTATTCTCTTCAAAATGCAACATGGTTGGGCGCAACTCTTCGGGCAAATGGTAGACAAGAATGATGCTCTTTTTGCCGGTTTTTGCATTCTTAATGCGGTGTCCTTCTTTTGGATTTCCCAAGGCAAGCATCACCATACGAGGGCTCGCATTTAAGAAGATAGTTTTATTGATAAGTATCTGTTTTTCTTCATAAGAAATACGAAGTTGGTTAATGTCATCTACACGTTTTAATTCTTCAGGAGCGGATTGGGTGAAGCCCATACGATCCAGTTTAAGTAGTACCTGCTTATAAATATCAGGGCGTTGATTATAGACGTAGCTATAGATACCGGCGCAAACGATCAAAAGAAGTAGAGTCGTAATAACGCCACCTATTGTTTTCCAAGGTGATGTGCGCGGTTTGTTCGGTGTTAAGATAGCTTCCATAAAGTAAGTTTATCGTGAGAGGCCTAACAAAAAGTAAAGATTTGGAAATAAAACGCTAAATACATGATTTTCCAGAAAACCTTCATCAGAATGTAACATTCTGTTGGTATTCTTGAAGGTGGATAAATGTCGGAAACCCCGACGGAAAGCATTATGACAACAAAGAACGCAACAGCTTCAAATACTGACTTAGAGTCTATGCTCATGAAAATGGCGAGCAAGGGAGCTGAGAAAAGTTCTGGCTTCAAAATGCCTATGAGCCTGGCTGCGCTCAAAGATATGGTCATTGGTGGTGGAGCTGCAAAGCTTTCTGAGAGAGGTGCCCCCCGCGTTGCAAAATTTGCTGAAAGAGCAGCTCATAGTTATGGAAAAGATGCTGAGCAAAGCGCCCGAATTGGACGAATGGCTGAAAATATCTGGCGTTCAGGGATTCCTTTGCTGCCTGTTATTTACGAGTCAGCGAATAAATATCGTCGCAATATAGGAGATTACTTTACGGTTGGGAGCCGTTTTTCGACGGCACTTTCAACGCACCACAATAGCAGTAGTTTCTTTACTGCCGTTAATAGCGATCTGGAGGTGGTGCGCAACGAACGGTCACGCCTCTCTAGGGCGGTAACCAATACGACAAAATCAACTTTTGTCCATGCTCTATCAACACTGCCAGCCCAAATTGGTACGCAGTTGGATCGTATGATTTCTGATGTTGAATTGGGAATGCGTGGTAATAATGAGACGAATAAAAATTCTAAAACAAGCTTTAAAAAGGGAAAACATCAATGGAGTGCTGCCTCATCTGAATTGCGCAAGGGTACGGCAGATAAGCTCAATAGTGCCTTTGATAAAACCTTGGATATGTTGGCCACCGAGAGCAGTGGAAGTAATCGAAAATATAGCGGTTTCATGAATCTCGCGGTAGAAACAGTCGCCTCTGTGGAGCTGGATGAGTTGGATGATTCCGTAGGCCGTGCTGCTTTTCTTCGCAACATTAAGAATGATTATTTTAGCAATTTTATCTCAGGTGGTGCGGCGGGTGTGCGCAAATATTTATCGGCTAAACTAGCCGTCAAAACAGATAAAGAATTAAAACAATCGAATGCTGCAGATATGATTGATGCTCTTAAAGTGCATTTGAAGAAGAATCCTTCGCCGGTCAGTGTAAATCTCGTTGGGCATTCGAAAAAAGATGGTTCGCTTGCGGATTATATTGCCGATATTTTTGCTCAGCATCAGCTTGATTGTGAGCGTGCGGAAATCCCGCGCCGTATGGGTGGAAACCTAAAGAATGCCGCAGAGCAAATTTCTGAGGCAATCACGGATCCGCAGCGTCAGTTAGACCCAGAGGCATTAATCCTACTGGTTGATAAAAAACATGGCATTAGTTCATTTACAAAAGGTGAAATGACCGGTGTGATTCGTGGAGAAGAATTGGATGATACGCTGGCAAAGCTACAAAAAAACCCTAGAATGTCACGCCGTAAGAAAACGACAGCACAGAAGCAGTATAAATACCATCAGGCGACACAGGAGCAATTTGTGGAGAGTTGGGGAAACCTGACTCAAGAGGAAAAATACCTATGGTCATCATTCATATCAGATGAAATCTTGGCAGATGTAGGGGTGGCAAAAGAAGAAATCCAAGAATTGCGCCACCAAGATAATGAATTCTGGCATGAGACCATGGAAGAAGTTCTCACAGAAATGGGTAAACTGAGCGCCGAGGAATTAGAAGATATAGGTCTGAGTGATTCGCAAGTGGAGCTGCTGAGCGAAGCTGTTTCGGGTATGAAAAGCCGAAATAGCCATTATTTGGAGAAGAATCGTCATGAAATGACCGATTTGGTGGCGGATGCCGCGACCTTGATGGATGCCGAAAAGCCTGGCTTTCTGAAGGAAGCGTTGGGGCGTGTGCAAAAGCGCCGCGATCATCAAGATATTTTAAGAGAGAAAAAGAGAAATAAACCTCTGGCAGAGCAGCTGATTGATAGCCGCTCGGACCCCTCTGAAACACGTCATAAATAGTCTAATAAACCCCCAAACCGTCATAAAACCGTAATGCTCTCGCTTTATAATTAAAGTGAGGAGAATTATGACAGCAACCGCATTTATAACCGGAGCCAGCAAAAGTGGCGCAGTACGTAAGCTTACGACCGGCTTGGGTAGGGTGTTTCTTGGTACAGTGGCTGCGTCGCGCTTCGCTACTGGCGTGAAAAACCCAGATGCGTTGATTCCAGGTGGATTAATTTCTGTAAAGAGTATTTTTGGCTTCCTCGGCGGTAGCGGTAAAAAGAACCCCCATTTCGGAAATAAACTGGCTCAGTACATGGGAACGACAGTGCAGAGCGCTTCGGAGTTGATGAATACGCCGCTGTCAGGCTTTACCACAGAAGGTGAAGGTGGCATTACAAACCGTTTGGCTTCAGTAGGGGTGCCGGAAACTCTGCTGGGAGCGAATCCCGCAGCGAATGTAGCTCGCGTGATGAAGGGGCCTGCGAAAGCAACGGGTTCTTTACTGGAACGGGTTGGAGGGTTTTTTGGTTTCGTTGACGAGAAACTCGATATGCAGCGGCGAGTTGATGGTAAAATTAAGCAACAAGAAGAAAGAATTTCCGCATTAGGTGAATTAGTATCCGAAGCTGGGGGAGCAAGCCGCTTTACAAGTTTTAAAACAAATCTGGAAGCAGGAATAAAAGCGGAAGGTGCATTTAAACGCACTCCAATGCTTAAGAAGAGAAACGCCCTTCAAGCAGCTGATGCCATTCATGAAAAACACGCTGCGAAAGCGCTGCAATCTGCTGCGCACATTAAAGATAAAGCTCTTAACAAAGAAAAGCGTGAAGCATATGTGCCTAACTACACGGCGGCGGAACTTAAGCAACTCAATGCGGTTCAACCATCACTGACAGTAGATATGGCGCATGAAGAATATTTAGCGGCGGCAAATAAAGTAGATGGCAAGGTTCCGAAGAAATTGAAAAAAGCGGCTCGCAACTATAAGCAAGCGCATGAAGATCTAGCAGAGTTAGAAAGTAAGAAAGCATTTTGGCAAAATCCAGCTGAGGCCCTTAAGAAACGTGGACAAGATATAACGATAGGTGAAGCAGCAGATTTCACACTCCGTTGGGGGATGGTGGCGCAAGATGGTATTGGGCAGGTCAAAAATGCGAGATTAAACTTACGTGCGTTGAAGCAGTTAATGGCGGATGTAAAGGGTGTGAAACCTCAGAGTATTTCAACGTGGAGTGCACTCTTTGGTGCGACCACACCGATGCTGAAAGAAGCGCGCGGCCAATATGTGAAAGCCACGCTATTAGCGCTGATTCCATTTTTCGGTGGTGCGATCGGACAGGAAGTAGCCACACGCAAATTACACCGTGAATTCGGTAAAGATAACCCAATTGTGACGATGGGGGCGACATTGGGGTTCCAAGCGATTCAGAGCCTAGGTGGATTTTTCACTACAGGTGAGACCATGCTGCAAGATTTTGCGAATATGCGTATTACGCAAGAATCCGGTGCAGAACTTACTCCTGAGAATTATGCTCAATTGCTCGCCGCGGCTTCGTCGGAAATAAAAAGTATGGGCGGTACGGCAAATTATAATACGACGTTAATAGCGCAGTATTATGCGGAAAATAAGACACCGATTGCACAAGTCATGCAGGATATTAATGCGGGTAAAGCAACCTTGACCCAGCGTTCGCAGCAAGGTGCCGAAATGATTAAGCAAAGCCAAATGGCTACTCAAGCCGTGCAGCAAACACAAGCCGGGCACGCCGCACCGGCGGCGCCGGATATGTCTGCGGGAGAAGCCGCGCCTTCGACAGCTAAGTTCGCAGATAACCCGCGTAACCAGTCCAAAGGCGGGCAGGGGAGCTTTACTGAGCGTGCTCGAGCATCGCAAGAGGCGGGTGGAGTTCTTGGTTTTGGCGGAGGTGCCTCTTAGGAGCGGCCTTCTTATTATCGAACACAGCTCGCATTTAGCGGGCTTTTTTTATGACTTAAACTTAGCGAGGAAACGCGATGAGCTTTGCCGAAACCCAATTCCCAGCCGATATCTCTTATGGATCTGCTGGGGGTCCCGAATTTTCTACCGATATTGTTGTCACGCATGGTGGCCGCGAACAGCGTAATAGTAATTGGAGCCAGTCTCGATCACGTTATAATGTCGCTTATGGGGTGAAAGCCAAAGAACAAATGGCGGCGCTCATCACCTTCTTTCGAGCACGTAAAGGCCAAGCGGAGGGCTTTCGTTTTAAAGACTGGACGGATTATGAAGCGGCCGGGGCACTCCTCGCGATTGGCGATGCAAGTACGGTGGGGTTTCAGCTTACGAAGTCTTATACCAGTGGCGCAACGACTCAAGCGCGCATCATCACCAAGCCTGTGGCAGCCACGCTAAAACTCTATTTTGATAGTGTGCTGCAAATGACGGGTTATGCGCTGGATGCGACAACAGGGATCGTCACTTTCGAGAGTGCGCCGGCCAGTGGTATTATCATTCAGGCCGATTTTGAATTTGATGTGCCGGTACGTTTTGCGACCGACCGTCTCAGCAGTTCGCTCGATGATTATGGCGTCTATTCCGTGCGCGATATCCCGTTGGTTGAAGTGCGCATTTAAAGGCAATTATGATGATGCAAAACCGACTTACTCCACTTCTGGAGGCGATCAACCGTGCCCAGAATTTCGCTGAGCGTTTCGCGTTAGATATCGCCGAGGCGCATCGCCAAAGCTTTATCCGCCGCTTTGCTCAGCAGCATAATGTGCCCGTGCCCGACCGCCGCGAGGAATGGCTGCCTTACGAGCTCGCCATTCTCATCGATGATTATAATAACGCGCTGGAGAAATTCCGCCTTGAGTTATTGCAGGCCGAGTGGCTGACACCACAGGTCAAAGCACTGGATCCGAACGAACCGTTAGAGCCGCAGATCGAGCAAGTGATCGCCCGCCATACCGAAATACTGGCCCGTCGTATTTACTCCATGGCAGAGCGGCGCCGTCAGCAATCCGAGGGCGTGACGCATTACATCTGGCACACGCAAGGTGATGATCGCGTACGCCCCAGCCATGCGGTAAATGACGGACAAACCTTCCGCTGGAACGCTCCCCCTGCCACCGGCCATCCTGGTACTGCGCCTAGGTGCCGCTGTAGTGCCGAAGCCATCCCTGATTCGAATTCAGGCCGGGTAGAACCAGTATTCCCAATTGAGAGTCTGATCCTATTAGGTGGCGGTGTTCTGCAGGTGGCAAAGCGTGTTTTGGAAGAAATCCTCAAGCGCCGTGCAGAGCGGGCGAAGAATAAACCCGCAAAAACAAAGACTGAAGTCGCTCAGAGTATTGCTAACGGCCACGCATGGGAAAAACACGTCATCTTGAAAGGTGACTTTCCTGAAATTAAAACCAAAGAAGAGTTTAAAAAACATATCGAAGATGTTATAAACAACCCTAGCGCGAGTAAAAAGTTGGAAGATGGTCGTAAGATACATTGGCAGGAGGAGTCAGGAACGTTTGTCGTGATAAACCACAATGATCCCGACGGCGGGAGTGCTTTTAAGCCGACGCGCGGTAAAGGTTATTATGATGATGAGGTTAAGAGAGCAGAAAAAAAATGAATATATTAAATTCAAATAATGACATTTATACGTTGGATCTGACGGCAGATGAACTGCAGTGCATACGGATTTGTGCAATGCATATTCCTTATGATACTGCGCTGAGGCCAGGTTATGACATCTTTCAGAAAACGGGCTGGAGTCTGGAAGAGGCTAATAATTTCTTAGATGATCTGAGAAACAGAGCCACCAGAGAAGGAAAAGATAAATATAAGATAGTCTTTGTAAGGCATGAAATTATTTATTTAAGGGATGTGATTCGAGATTGCTTGATTGATATGGAGAGAGAATTTCACACTCTTGTCGGTGTCTGGCCGGAGCAAGCTACCCTCTTAAGGGCTGAACTGATGGTTGCATTATGAAACTAGGAAATAAAAAGCGGGGTGAATGATGAATATAGAAAGCATTAATCAGAATATTATGACGATGCGTTTTTCGCGTGATGAGTTTGGTGTTCTGCGAGGTTGTGCGGCGGATGTTACTGAGCCTTCATTGATGGAAAATGATTATGATATTTTCGCTTCTACAGGTTGGACTATTGAAGAAGCAGATGCATTTTTTGATAAAATACGAAAAAAGTACGATTCTGCTACGCATGAAACCATTGTGTATTCTTTCACTAAGAATGAGGTGAACTATTTGATTCAGATTCTCAAAGACACCGTTGAACAAATAGGTGTCGAGTTTCAGACCGTCATAGGTTATTGGCCCGAAGAAGCCACTCTTCTGCGAGCAGAGCTAATGGCTGCTGTTGCGGAGTAGTATATTCCTAAGGATCCTCACGAGAAATCAAGAAACCCTAACCTCTAGGTACTTAACATGAAAACGTTATCGAATGAACTCTCCGCGCATCTCGCGCAGGAGACCCTTAATCTTGCGCAATGTTGGAAACTTACCCGTCGTGATGGCGTGGTGCTTGGTTTTACGGAGCATGATGTGGATATTGAATTTGAGGGCGTTAGCTACAAAGCCTCAAGCGGTTTTACGCCCAGCGCGATTGAGAGCCAATCTTCGCTGGCGGTGGATAATCTCGATATTGAAGGCATGCTCGAAGATGAGAGCATCACCGAAATTGACATTCTCGCTGGTCGTTATGACTTTGCCGAGGTGGAAACCTTTCTCGTCAATTATACCGATCTGACACAAGGTAGTTTACGGCTACGCACCGGGTGGTTGGGTGAAGTACAGCTCAATAAGCAGCATTTTATTGCTGAGATGCGTGGCTTAACACAAAAATTGGCCCAGCATATTGGTGAGCTTTATTCGCCCGTTTGCCGTGCGCATTTGGGTGACGTTCGTTGTGGAGTTGATGTTGCTAGCTTCATCGAAATAGGTGCGGTGACGGCTATTACAACGGCCAGCACTTTTAGCGATACAGGGCGTATTGAGACGGCGGGAACTTATGATCATGGGCTCGTTACCTTTACCTCGGGCGCAAATAAGGGCCTCTCGCGCGAAGTGAAGTTCTTTATCGCCGGTGGAGAGATTCGCACGGCATTACCGTTTCCGCATAAAGTGGAAACCGGCGCTACTTATACCATCACTCAAGGCTGCGATAAGACGCTCACAACCTGTGTGACCCGCTTTGGTAATGCGATAAACTTTCGCGGGGAGCCGCATGTGCCTGGAGTTGATAAACTGTTGCAAACGGCATCGACTCGTCAGGCGTAAGGTGGCTTAAAAGCATGGATGTCAGAAAAACCTTGTCCGTGAGCGCGGTTAGCTTAGTCTTACCTTATGTTAATACGTAATATCTTAGCGGGCATTTGCTCAACCTTGAGTATTTCTTCTTCGGAGCTTTATCGCTATCCATATCGCAGCGCATCGGAAGCGTTTGCTGGCGATTGGAAACGTATAGGCAAAGATATTGAAGCAGGGATAGAGGAGCTGGTCACCGATGGCGACACCACAGCAGAATAAAGGCAAAGGCGGCCAAAATAATCGTGGGCGAGGGGGCAATAATCCATTGCCGCATCCAGAGATTCTGGAAGGCTATGATTACGTCATTGAAGGTTCGGCAGAGCGTATTTTGCATATGTTCGAGAATGAACAAAAACATCGCCATGATTGGGAATCTCGTGCGCTACGCGTGCATGGGGTGAGTACGATTCTAGGGCAGGTTTTGGGGTTCTTTATTGCCGTGGCCGTGTTTGGCGCCGCAGTGGTGATTGGGCTTTATGGCGATACTAATACCGCCGCATTCATTTGGGTGTTTGGTCTCGCGATTATCGTGATGGCTGGCTTGGTTTGGACTTATGCAAAATCGATGGGGCAGCGCCCGCTATTCGCGCGTCCTGCTATGCGCCAGAGCTTCAGACCTGAAAAGAAAGATGCGAGGAAGTAGGTTTCGATTAGCTCATTGCCATGCCAGCATTTTGGTTTGGCTGGGTCACGTTTGGAATGTTAGTAGAAAATACAATAGCGTTTGCTTCGGTCATTATATTATCACCTGTAGTGTTTATAGATTTATTAGCGTTGGCGATAGCACCGGCGTTTTCTCTGAGGATAGTTCCCATATCTTTCGATGTAGTAACCACAGGAGGTGTAGTAACCACAGGAGGTGTTGTAGTAACCACAGGGGCTGTTCCGCCTAACAATTCTTCGACTGATTTTTCTTTGTTGGCGTCCGCTTCTGCGCCTGGCGCTTGATCTTTTCCATTTTCCAGCTCGCTATAATTATGAGCCGCCGTCGTGACTTGGTCGTAT
Organism: Rickettsiales bacterium; assembly: GCA_029252805.1. Lineage (NCBI taxonomy): Bacteria > Pseudomonadati > Pseudomonadota > Alphaproteobacteria > Rickettsiales > Rickettsiales bacterium. The sequence goes on along the minus strand of JAQXAR010000021.1, from coordinate 18,637 downwards.
CTCGCCTCAAGGTTCTTAAGTATTTCAGGGTCTTCAATGAATTGTCCTGCCACCTTTTTAATCTCGGGTCCATTCTGTTCTAAATATGCGCCTAGGTCGCCTGTTTTCATGCCAAAAGCGGTTGTAGCCATCCCTGCGAGAGCGGTATGTAATTTTTCATCGTCCCCTGATTTTAGCGCGGTAAAAGCATTTGATATAAGGCTTGCCATTTTAAGAAATTTAGCCACACCAGTTTTGGGAGCGGACTTTTGCTCATCCGCGAGCCTATCAAGCTCTGCTTGCTCTATAACATGTTGACGCTCAGCTTGTGCTTTTAACATGGCACCTGCTATTTCATCTGCGTTTGGACCAAACCAACCCATAATTTTTACTCCTTTATTACCCTTATAGAATAGCAGGTGAATGTGACAGTTTGATTAACGAAACGTGGTTTTTAAAAGAAAAATACCCGCACAAAGCAGGCATCTAACATTAGGATATATAATAGTATTTTACTGAAGTCTGAGTTCTTCGGCTTTCCACTCTTCGCGGGTGAGCTGGTAGGCTTCCGGTAACTCATCTGCATGCATGTCGACATAGGCCGGAACATCGGCATCTTTATCAAATTGCAGCGCCTTGAGTTGGCGGGCATATTCAACCATTTCGGTGATCATTCTCAGGCCAAGGTTATCGCTATATTCCGGATGGAACTGCGTACCGAAGCAGAATGGGTGATGTTTATGCTCAACCGCCTCTACATATTGGCCATCTTCGGTGGTCGCGGTGACAATCAGCTCGGATGAGTTAATGTCATTCGGACGCACGCCCTGATGATGAAGGTGGAGAAGTTCTAAACGACGTGAATTGATCGATTCGAAAGTCTCTTGGTTTAACATGACGCCGATAATAGATTTCGGTTTCACAATTTTAAAGTTAGGGCTTAGCTTGCTGAGCAGTTCTTTGTTCTTTGCGCTAATGCGTTCGAGCAAGATACCTGCACCGTTGCTTGAAATACCTGCGATTTTGCCATTTTCAAGAACTTGATTGGCAAAGTCATCATAGGTTTCAACATGTTGCACAAGTTTTCCGCCTGTTTTGACGACGATCAATTGCATGCCGCCAGAGATGCCTAGTAGGGGGATCTTGCGAGTATGCAATGCGTAATCTGCCATCATCAGTTCCGTTTGGAAGCGTACATCCATTGGCGGAGCAAGGTTGGTGTGACTGTCCACCTCTGTGTCATGATAGGCAGAAGGGGGGATGTCATAAATACTGCCGGGTAAAATAACGGCGTCAACGAAGGTGAGCTTTCGTGTGATATATTGCAAGTGCAGGCGTGTAGCCGTTGCAATTTCTTGATCAAACTCGCGTACTTCATCGAGCGAAGCCGCTTTCCTCACGCGGTTAATTTCCGCTTTGCTCATCTCTTGCGAGGCGAGTAAGCGCTCACTTAAAAATCGGGGGATAATCATCGGCTTGGCGCCGGATTTTTTGATCAGTTCAACAATCTTCTTGGCGCCTTGTGGGTGATTGTCCTCAATCACTGCAATACGTGGCTGGTAGCCTTTTAGTTGTCCGTAATCTGAAATAACATGTCTCACCATTTTAAAATCCCCTTTGTGTTAATTTTTTGAGCTAATCGCTCCGTTATTTATCACTCTAGCAAAGAAATATTACCGTACGATGACCGAAATATTAAAGATATGTGACAGTGCCATTATTGAAGCTGCGAGAGGGTGGATTGATACGCCATTTCACCATCAAGGGCGGGTAAAGACTGTAGGAGTAGATTGTCTCGGGTTACTCATAGGAGTCGCTTCAGAGCTTGATCTTCGTGATATAGAGGGGCGTTTTCTAGCTGATTTTGATGATTTAGCTTACGGGCATATGCCGGATGAGAAAAAACTCTATGCGGGTTTGAGAGAAGCGCTTATTTCGACGGAAATTCTAAAACCGGCCTCAATTGCTTTATTCCGAATTGACGGTACTGCACGGCATTTAGGTATTTTAGGTAAGAAAAATGGAGTTTTTACACTTATTCATGCTTATGCGCCTGCACGCAAAGTGATCGAACATCGGTTTGATCAAGAATGGGCAGAGAAGTTGGTGGAATTGTTCGTAGTCGTTCAGTAAGCGTAGCGTAAGACGAGCCCAGCGCTCCAGTCTTTATCTTTATGCTTGCCGCCAGCTACACTCCAAGAGGTGCCTTCATCATCGCTGTAAAGTTCTTTTTCGGCCATTACTTGGCGTTCGCGCTTCATCACCTTAAAATGAACTTTGTCGGTATCTTCTGCATCGGTAATGCGAGCAAAGGTACGGTAATGCGCGGTTCTCTCTTTCGAAACATAAAGGCTGAGGCCATTATTGCTACAAGAGGTCAATAATAGCGAAAAAGTCACAATAAATAATTTCTTTACCATAAAATCACTTTAACAGAGAAATATTAAGCTTTTGTTAAGGCTTCTCTAAAATGTGAAAAAAAAATCATTTAAAATCAAACTATAAGGAAAATAGTGATGGCAAGTCTCGTTCTTGGCGCAGTCGGTAGCGCTGTTGGCGCAAATACATTTTTAGGCGCAGGCCTTGGAGCTGCCTTAGGGCGTGGGGCGGGGGGATTAATCGATAATACGTTATTTGGCAGTAGCGTGCATCGTGAAGGTCGCCGATTAGAGGAGCTTTCGGTGCAAACTTCGACCTATGGTGAGTCGATTCCGCTTATTTACGGTTCAGCCCGTTTAGCAGGCAACGTTATCTGGGCGCGTCCCTTGAAAGAAGTGGCCACTACCACGGAAAGTGGAGGCAAGGGAGGCGGTGCAACACAATCGAGTACGCAATTTAGCTATTTTGCGAGCCTCGCTATTGCGATTTGTGAGGGCGAGGTTGATTCCGTTGAGCGTATCTGGGCGGATGCGGCGCAGTTGGATCTCTCGCAAGGCACGTACCGCATTTATTACGGTAGCGAGGATCAACTGCCAGATGCGCTGATTCAGAGCTTTGAAGGAGCGGATTTTACGCCGGCTTATCGCGGGTTGGCGTATCTGGTGGTGGAAGATTTCCCACTCGCCGCTTTCGGTAATCGAATTCCCAATTTTACGTTTGAAGTGAAGCGAAAATTACTGCCAAACGAGATAAATGAAGTGCCGTTAGAGCATCACCTGAAGTCGATGATCATGATCCCCGGCTCTGGCGAATTTGTGTATGACACGTTGGTGCAGGCCAAACAATCCGGAGAGCAGGCGGGCGATGAATTCGCGCAAACGGGCTTTGATGCACGCATTAATATGCATAATAATCAAGGCAAAGCGAATGCGCTCGTCGCCGTCGATCAGTTGTTAGAGACCTGTCCGAATCTTGAATGGGTCGGGCTCGTTGTGACATGGTTCGGCGATGATATGGATGCAGGAAACTGCACCCTCAAACCCGCAGTCGAATATAAAGGGGATGCACGCACCACGCCCGACACATGGGGTGTGGCCGGCTATACGCGGGGCACTGCACCCCTCATGACCCTTATCGATGGCGTGCCGCGATATGGCGGGACTCCTTCTGATACGGCACTTATCCGTACGATTGATGAGCTGAAATCGCGCGGTATTAAGGTGATGCTCTATCCGCTCTTCTTTATGGATGTGGCGGAAAAACCGTGGCGTGGACGCGTGACAGGCGGCAGTCTTGATGTTGCGGATTTTTTCACAAAAACACATGGTTATAACGAGTTCATCAGCCATTACGCTAGTTTGACGAAAAACAAAGTGGATGCTTTTGTCATTGGCTCCGAAATGATTGGTCTGACTAAAGTCACCGATGGTGTAGGTACATTCCCTGCCGTCAATGAGTTGGTTAACTTGGCCGCCTATGTGAAGGGCGTGATGGGGGCGGGCACCACCCTTACCTATGCGGCAGATTGGAGCGAATATCACCATACCCAGGGCGGTTGGTATAATCTCGACCCACTCTGGGCCTCGCCTAATATTGATGTGATCGGTATCGATGCTTATTTCCCGCTGACCGATGGATCTGCGGATTCTATCAGCTTGCAAGATGCGGTCGATGGTTGGACGCGCGGTGAGGGCTATGACTGGTATTACTCGGATGTTGAACGTACGGTTCAAACGCCTCTTACGCCAGAATTCGCATGGAAAAATATTGATTATTGGTGGAAAAATACCCACACGAATCCAGATAGCATTGCAACAGCTTGGGTGCCGGAAAGTAAGCCCATCTGGTTTACGGAATTTGGTTTCCCAAGTGTGGATGGCGCCTCCAATCAACCGAATGTCTTTTACGATCCGAGCTCATCGGAGAGCTTCTTTCCGCACTTTAGCCAAGGGCGAATCGACCCAGCGGCGCAACGGCAGGGCTTACTTGCGACCGAACTGGCATGGGCGGGTTCGACCATGGTGCCAAATCGTTTTGTCTGGACATGGGACGCACGACCATTCCCTTATTGGCCGGATTTGCGCTCTGTTTGGGCCGATGGTGATTTATGGAAAACCGGCCATTGGGTGAACGGAAAACTTGGTGTTTCCGGGCTTGCGGCGATTATATTAGAGCTCTGTCAGCAGGTGGGGCTGGATAGCTCGCAGGTGGATGTGTCGCGCTTGCAAGGTACGGTGGAGGGTTTCTTAGTCACTCGCCAACAGCCTGTACGTGAGGCGATTGAATCTCTTATGGGGGCTTATTTCTTCGATGTGGTGGAATCGGACGGGCGGGTAAAATTCGTGCCACGTGGCGGTTCCGAACAGCTTACCATTTCGCAAGATAACCTCCTGCCAGGTGATGCGATGAATCAACGATCGCTGCTTAATATCACTCGCATGCAAGAGGTGGAATTGCCGCAGCAGGTCAGCGTGATTTATCTCAACCGTTCTAGCCATTACCAAACGGGGCATCAAATTGCGCAACGCATTCATGTCGATAGTCAGGAGAAAGCGACGCTGAATTTCCCGATTGTGATGGGGCAGGGGCAAGCACAGCAAGTGGCGGAAATCAGCCTGCATACTGCGTGGGCTGGCCGTACCCAATTCGCATTTGAATTGCCGCCGCGCTATCTGGCGCTGGAGCCGTCGGATGTTATCACGCTGCAGATGGATGGCATTAGCCATAGTGTACGTATTACGCAAACTACATTAGGTGAGGGCTATGGAATTCAGCTGCGTGCTATCTTGGAAGAGGCGGCTACCTATGATGCATATGCTGAACTCGAAACGATGGAGGAGCCGGTACTGCCGGTTCTCATACCCGCAACAAAGTTGAAGCTCTTGGATATTGCACTACTACCAGGCGACGATGTGATGCAAGCGTCGTTACGTGTTGCCATGGGCGCTCAAGGCGAGGATTGGAGCGGTGCTCTGCTCTATCGTTCATCGGATGAGGGGCAATCCTGGCGTTCTGGCCTGAGCACGGATGAACCAGCCATTTGCGGAACGATGCTGAGTCTGCCTGCGAGCGATACCAGTATTGCCACCCTCGATAACCGTTCGGAAATGGCCGTGAATTTGGTGGGGAGCGGGACGCTCGCATCCACCACGCAATCTGCACTCCTCAATGGTGCGAACGCGGCGTTAGTCGGAAATGAGATTATTCAATTTGCCTCAGCCGAGTTGATCGCGGCGGGGAAATATAAGCTCACGGGTTTGCTGCGTGGACGCCTCGGCACCGAGCAGGCGATGGCGGCTCATACGATCGGGGAGCGCTTTGTGTTGCTTGATGAACGTGTGTTGAAAGATAGCGATTCCAGCGCACTTATCGGCCTGCCACGTGATTATCGCAGCGTAACGCTCGGCAGCACGTTAGGGCAGGTCGAGTCGGTCAGTTTTACACATAGCGGTGTGGGTTTGAAACCCTACGCCCCGGTGCATGTGAAAGGCATACGTGATGCCAGCGGTAATCTATTAATCGAATGGAAACGTCGCTCTCGTGCGGAAACCAATTGGCGCGACCTCGTCGATATTCCGCTGAATGAAACATCAGAGCATTACGAAATTGACGTACTGGATGGCACGGATGTGGTGCGAATACTCACCCGTTCAACCCCGCAAGCAACCTATAGCGAGGCAGATCAGATCGTCGATTTCGGCGCGGCGCAAACGAGTATCTCTCTTCGTATATACCAACTCTCCGCTGCCATCGGGCGCGGCTATGCAACCACTCTAACGCTTTAAATTTGAGGACTTATTATGACCCAAACATCAAAACTTCAACTTCCCTATATTCTGACGGCGCAGGCGCAGAAAGAGGTCACGCATAATGATGCACTGAATCTGCTGGATATCTTTACCCGCCCTACCGTATTGGAAAGGGATAAAAATACGCCGCCCGTTTCTCCAACCGCAGGCGATTGCTATGTTGTGGGCGATACTCCCACCGATGCCTTTATCGATCACGCGCAGGCGATCGCCTGTTACACGGTGAATGGCTGGGTGTTTGCGCCTGCCTTTAAATGGTTGGATGTGGTAAATGCGGCCGATCAAATGCGCTATGTGTTTGATGGCTCGGCTTGGGTGCCGTTCGGCCTGATCATACAAGATAGCGGCGAGTATCTACGTGTGGAGCGCTTGGGCGAAGCAGTCGCACTTACTGGCGCTTCGACTGATACCACTATTCAAATCCCGAACCGTGCGACCGTGCTAGCCGTGAATGCGCGTGTTACAACCGCCGTGATGGGAGTAACCAGTTTCGATATCGGTGTGAGCGGCGATACAGCCCGCTATGGCGATGATATTGCCATCACACTTGATACGACTAATATTGGTATCACTCAGCATCCTCAGGGCTATTACGCGGACACCTCAATCACCCTTACGGCCAATGGCGGTAGCTTTAGTGGCGGCGTAGTAGAGCTCTCGATTCAGTATCTTTTGACTCGCGGAGCATGGAGTTGGTAATGAACGGAAGGCGTATCATGGGCGAGGCAGATATCAAACGTATCGTCGCGCAGTCGGTTGAAGAAACGCTCGGTAATTTAGGCTTCACTCCCGGCAGCCCGCATGAGGTTCAGGCCGATCAAATCTACCTGCGCAAAGCTCGCCAAGGCAATGACGAAGTTGCCAAATGGGCTAAGCGCTCCATTCTCGGAGTGGTGTTTTCCGGCCTGTGCCTCGCCGTGTGGGAGGGGGTGAAGCAGCTGTTGAATCATTAAAAAGGAAGGCCAGTAGGCCGACCCAGCCTTGAGCATTGGCGAAGCCAATAGTCCATCGTCGAGCCCAGTAGGGTGAGCGGGCCAATAAAATAAAGGAACTATTCTATGATTACTATTTTCAGTTCGCTCGTTGGTTTTATCAGCGCGGTTTTTCCCGATATTCTTAAACTATTTCGTGATCAGCAAGATCGCAAACATGAATTAAGAATTCTCGAATTGCAGATGCAGCAGCAAGCGCAAGGTCACGCGCAGCGGTTAGAGGAAATTCACACCCAAGCCGATATTGCCGAGGTAGGCACGATCTATAAAACCTATCAAACCAACATTGAATGGGTGGATGCATTAAACGGAACCGTCCGCCCCGTGCTCGCCTATGCGTTCTTCGTGCTTTATGGTTCGGTCAAGTTGTTGCAATTTGTCCTCCTGCCCGAAGCGCCGCTGCCGTGGCAAGTGCAGGGCTTATGGACGCTAGAAGATCAAGCCATCTTCGCCGGCATCATCAGCTTCTATTACGGCCAACGCGCGATGAGTAAATTTCGGAGGGGGCGGTGATGAAAATTTCCCTCTTAGCTATTAAACTGATTCAACATTTTGAGGGATTTGAGCCGCAGCTCTATCGTGATGCGGCAGGGTATTGGACGATCGGTTATGGGCATTTGCTGCGTGAGGGGGAGGGCTTTCGTAGGGGTATTACCCACGCGCAAGCGACGCAATTATTGCGTCAGGATGTGCGGATGGCGGAGCGAGCAGTTAGTCGTTTGATTGGTGTGCCGCTCTCACAATCGCAGTTCGATGCGCTGGTCAGTTTCACGTTCAACTTAGGTTCGGGTGCATTGCAGCGTTCGACGTTACGGCGGAAAGTGAACGGGCAGTATCACGGCGAAGTGCCACCAGAGTTCTTACGTTGGGTGTGGGCAGGTGGACGAAAGCTAAAGGGGTTGCAGCGTCGAAGGCAGGCTGAGGCAGTGCTCTATAGCGCCATGAATCGGGCGTAATCGAGCTCGGTGAGGCGAGTTTTGAGGAGGCTTGTGCCATCGTCATTGATTGTCTCTTCGATGATTTCAGCATGTTCGTGCAGCCATGCGCGTTGTCTGCCATCTTTAGGTTCAAGCTCAATATGGTAGATATCATAGCCTAAAAGATCTTGTAAAATCTCGTCTATTTCTTCGAGGAGCTCATCGACTCCGTCACCGTTTAAGGCGGAAATTCCATGGCCATCTTCTTGAACTTCAGGCATGAGATCAATTTTATTGAGTACTTCTAAAACCGGCTTTTCTTCATCACCCAGTAGTTCTGTGATGATGGTATCGACTTCGTCTTTTTGCGTTTCGGTATCGTCATCCGAAGCATCGCGAATATGCAGTAATAAATTCGCTTCGACCACTTCTTCCAAAGTCGCACGGAAAGCGGCGATGAGTTCGGTCGGCAGGTTAGAGATAAATCCTACCGTATCGGATAAAATGATCTCGATGCCCGATGGTAGTTTGAGCATCCGTAAAGTAGGGTCGAGCGTGGCGAAAACTTGATCTTCTACCAGCACATCCGCATCAGTCAGGCGGTTGAACAGAGTCGATTTCCCGGCATTCGTATAACCGACAAGCGCGACAATAGGGTAAGGGATTTTACGGCGACTCTCACGTTGTAGGCGGCGAGTGCGCGTGACTTGTTCGAGCTGCTTTTTCAGTTTGACGATACGGTCGTCGAGCATCCGTCGATCCGATTCGATCTGCGTTTCACCCGGGCCACCCATAAAACCGGAACCACCCCGTTGGCGCTCTAAGTGAGTCCAGCTGCGTACTAAGCGACTTTTTTGGTAACTGAGTGATGCGAGCTCAACTTGCAACGTGCCTTCTTTCGTCCGGGCGCGCTCACCGAAAATCTCCAGAATCAGCGCCGTACGATCAATGACTTTACAGCCCCATGCGGTTTCTAGGTTGCGTTGTTGGATAGGGGTAAGAATCGTATCGACCATAATAAGATCTAAATGACGTGTAGAAAATTCCTCACCTAAATTATCAACGGTGCCTTTGCCAAAGAGGGTGCTTGGGCGTTTTTCGCGTAAATTTACTTGGCGGATATATTCAGGTTCTAGTGAGATCGCATTGGCGAGGCCAACGGCTTCACCCTCACGGTTTTCCATTGAGCGTTTTTCGCGCCCCGGTTCGTAAGGGATAATAATGCCGCTGCGGAGGGTGCCCATTAAGTTGGGCTATACGCTTTCAGGGATGCCCTGATACTCATCCTCATACTCAGAGACTTCCGCTTCTTCGCCTTCATAGAAGGTGACAGGGCCAGCAGGCACAACGGTTGCGATTGAGTGCTTGTAAACAAGCTGCATTTGCGGTCCGCGACGCAGGGTCAGGCTGAAATTATCAAAGCCTGTAATGTTACCTTGAAGCTTAACACCGCTCACTAAAAATACGGTCACAGGGACTTTCTTTTTACGTAATGTGTTAAGGAAAACGTCTTGGATGTTTTGGTTTTGATCTTTGCTCATTTTTCTTCTTACCCTCTCGGGAGTTCTTATTATTTTTTCGCACTATAGTAAGTAATACACTAAAATAAAAGCAAATTATTGCATTGTGCTTTTCAGGGAGCTTTAGGCTGCCCGAGTGAAGATGCGTTCTGCATCGCTACTAAGGGTGTCATCTAGGCGATAATTGGCTTCCACAAAGCTTTCTAGAGGGTTGTTGGAGGTGAGTAGATGGCGAGTCATCATCCCGCGAGCACGTTTTGCAAATAGGCCTACCACCTTCATTTCGTTGCCTTTTATCTCCTTAAAGACGGGTGTGACGAGTTTGCCCTTCAGCTTTTTCGTATTGATGGCTTTGAAATATTCGTTCGAGGCGAGGTTGATAATCGTATCCGATCCGCTTTGCTCGAGTTCCTGATTAAGAAGTTCGGTTATGCGATCTCCCCAAAACTCATAAAGGTTCTTGCCGCGTGGGTTTTGCAGTCTGGTTCCCATCTCTAAACGGTAGGGCTGCATCAGATCAAACGGACGAAGTAAGCCGTAAAGCCCGGATAAAACCCGCAGATGCTGTTGTGCTTTGTTAAGCGCGTCCGTATCAAATTGCTCAATATTGAGGCCGTCATACACATCACCTTTGAAGCTGAAAATACAGGGGCGGGCATTATCCTTTGTAAAAGGCGTTTGGAAACTTTGATAGCGATCATAGTTTAGGGTGCCTAGCTTTTCGCTAATTTTCATCAGCGCGCTCATATCATTGGCTGATTTGCCATGCATAATTTTTGCAAGTGTTTGCGTATGTTCCAGTAACTGTGGCTGAGTCGGCGTAATCGCGGGATAGGGTGCGGCTTCTTCAAGCGTCTTACTGGGGGAAAGTAGAATAATCATGGTGTTCGTTTTTCAGTTCAATTAACATTGACTCTATGCATAGCAAATTACAGCCACCTCGCACTCTTTTTTTATCCGTTTTGCTGGTGCTTTTTCTATCGGCCTTTTATTGGCTGGAGGATGCAAAGCCGCATAAGCTGATATTTTATACCATGCTGGTGGTATTTGCCTTCACGGCGTTTCGTCATAAATTGCAGCTGACATTCTGGCGTGAGGCGTTAGGCAAAACGTTGATTGCCTATTTTCTTTATCAAATACTTAGCCTCAGCTGGAGCCCGATATTTTCGGGCGAAGAGTTCGGCGAAGTGGTGCGTAAATCAGCTCTAACCTTGGGGTTCGTTCTAGTTATTGCGACGAGCTTACGTGAGATGAGTCAGGAATGGTTCTTTAAAGCGATTACAATATTGGTTGGAATTGCGGCGATAAGTGCTTGTCTCACGATGGCGTGGGGCGATGTGCCGTCCATGCCTATGGGGCGTTTAATTGGCTATGGGCGTGCGTTGAATGCAAACCAAGCGGGTACGCTCTATGGGCTTATACTGATACCCGCCCTATGGTTGCTGTTAGAGGCAAAACAGGAGCGGCGGCTTCTCCCCGCGCTTTGTTGGATGTTGCTGCTGGGTGCTTTGTTGCTCACGCAAAGCCGAGGCGCATGGCTCGCAGCATTGGCGGGGCAAGGTTTATTGCTACTGTTACAGCCAGCGATCTCACGAAAAAATCTTTTATATATCTTTATCACAGCGCTTGCTGCGGTGTTGATTGCAGGTATCGGTATCGACTGGACGAGTATTATTGAGCGGATGGACGGGTATCGTCTATTTATCTGGCAGCATGCTCTGGGCGATGGTTGGAGCCAATCACCGCTTACCGGGCTTGGTTATCGAACACCGTTTTCACTCACTTTGCCTTATGGTGAAACCATTTATCAAACCCATAGTATTTATGTGGCTGCTCTCTACCAGGGTGGGGTGCTGGGGTTAGGAGTGCTCTTGGCCGTTTTTGTGATGGCGAGCAAGCGGCTCTGGCAATCGCGCGCCAAAGCAGAGGCGAGACTGATGCTGGCTCTCTTGGCCAATGCCGCTCTTTTCGGTGCAGTGGATTATGATATATTACTAGTGAATTCCGCGCTACAATGGCCGCTCTTTTGGCTGCCGATTGGTGGAGCGATCGCCGTAGCAATGAGAAGCAAGTAGGGGCACTTGATTATGAGGAATCCATATTTCAAGGATAGGTTGGCAAGGTCAGCCCGTCGGCAACCTGGCGAAGCATGTGCGGTTTGTGAGTACCGCGATGCAGTGAGAAAACCCTAATGCATATTCTTCACACTGTTTTTACGAATGATTTGGGTGGCACGGAGCGCTATGTGGCGGATCTGGCCAATGCACAGATTTCGGATGGGCATCAAGTATCCGTAATGATTCGCGGTAACCGTCAGACGCGCAGCGAAGACGCCTTTTTGAACTGGTTGGATGCTAAGGTTAAGCTGATTACATTGCCTAGTAGTTGGTTGTTTCTACGTTGGCCATTGCTGCCTATCTGGAATCATTTGCGCCAGTTAAAGCCGGATGTGATCCATACTCACCATGGCCGTGATAGTCGTTATCTGGCGAAGCTTGCAGGGCGGATACCTGTCGTAGGCTCTTTGCATATGGGCTATCGTCACAAAGATTATCAGCGCCATAATGGCTTGATTTGTGTTTCTAACTGGCAGCTTGCAACGATCCCTCTAGAGCAGAATGCCCCGCGCGCCGTGATCCCAAACTGGGTGAAGGAAATTGAAGGTGACGGTGAGGTGAATCATAAAGAGTTACGTGCTTCCTTGCATCTTACGGATGAGACAATTCTCTTTGGTTCCGTGGGGCGTCTATCGGCTGAAAAAGGCGCTGACCTGTTAATTGAGGCGTTCAAACAGGCGGATATCCACAACAGCCATTTAACCATCTTTGGTACCGGTGAGGAGAAGGTTTCGCTTGAAGCGCTCATAGGCGCGGCGACGAATATCTCACTTATGGGGTATGAAGAAAATATCCGTCCGTGGTATGCAATATTTGATGTGTTCGTGCTGCCGTCACGTAAAGAGAGTTTCGGCCTAGTGTTGTTAGAAGCGATGGATGCAGGGTGCCGGATTATTGCCACTCGCACTGATGGCGCGGTGGATCTTCTAGGTGATAATAAAGAGGTGTTTATGGTGGATGTAGATGCCTTGCAGCAGCTCGCGTCCGCACTTGTGACAGCCGCGAATATGCCGCGTCAATCTATCGAATATTCGGAATTAGAGGCTCACCGTTTGCCGCAAGCGAGTGCGGCGATTATGGAATTCTATGAGCGTCTACGAGCCTAAGAGGGTGCTACGAACGTCATCCAGCATTCCGGTAACACGTTCAATGGCAAAGTATTTCGCGCGTTCCAGTCCAGCTTTCTGCAACGCCTTGCGCTTTTCTTCATTGGTGATCACTTCGCGCAAGGCGCTCACAATCGTTTCGGGTAATACGATTTCGAGTGGGTAGGCTGCATCGGCGACGACTTCTTTCAAACCGCCGCGTACCGAACTGATGGTGGCGCATCCGCAGGCCATGGCTTCCAATCCTGTACGGCCAAACGCCTCATTCCACTGTGAGGGAATGACGGCAATGGCGGCTTCTAACGTGGCGTCCATTGTTTCGCCGTGACTGCAAAATCCGCGCATTTCAATCTGTGAATCGACCGACTTTAACGCGTTGATTACTTTGCGCTCATAATCATTGATTTTGGCGTTAGGGTCATGGCGTGCGGCACCGATGAAAATGCCTTTCCAGTCTGGAAATTCGGGTAAGACGGTTTCTAATGCTTGCGCGATATCAAGCGCGCCTTTTTCGGGCTGAAAACGCCCAACGAAAAGGATGTGTTTCTGCTTATTTGGTGGAGAGGAAATTTCATGGAGTCCGTTATAAATGACATGAACCTTACTAGAGTCACCGTTCGTTCCATCTAAGAATCTGTCTCGAATATACTCGCTAACACAGTAGATTGCGGAGCATTTCTCAAGTAGTACATCACGCTCTTTTGCTGTTTTTGCATAACGCATTGTTTGTGGGTCATTATGTAAATGCAGTGCGATAGTGCCTTGCCATTGCTTGGAAATATGATGCACTAAGATGGGGCGGTTATGCACTTCCAAAAGCTTCGGAGAATTTACTTTTAAGCGTTTCACAATCGCTTTGGCATAGGCTTTATTCTGGCTACGAAAAGGGATCTTTAAATAGCGTACGACCTCATAAGGCATATTGGTAAAAGGTTCCGTATCCACCCCGCCAAAGATGTGAGTGTCATTGCGGTATTTGCTATATTCGGTAAAGTCGCGCACGCATAAAGCGATGGCTCCAAAATGCGAAAGGCCAAACCCCTCACGCAGCGGCAAAACAACTTGGATATCAGCCATAATTAAGCACGAAGTTTCGCGCCGTTTTTCTCGACATTGGCGATGACTTGCGCGGCCACAGCTTCAATTTCTTTATCGGTCAAGGTGCGGTCAGCTGCTTGCAACGTCACGCTAATGGCGAGTGATTTTTCATCTGCCGCAAGCCCTTTGCCTTGGTAGACATCGAATAACTCTACTTTTTTCACCAATTTATCATCGGCTTTTTGTGCGGCACGTAGGATATCTCCCGCGGCGGTATTCTCGTTTACTACAAAGGCGAAATCACGTTGTACGGCTTGGAATTCTGAAACGATCAGTGCTGGGCGGCTTGATGTTTTCTTCTTCGGGAATGGAATATTGCTAAGGAACACCTCAAAACCGATCGTGCCTTCAGCGATATCGAGCGCTTTGAGCGCGCGCGGGTGAATTTCGCCAAAATGCGCGATCACTTGTTTGCCAAGTGCGAAGGTGCCGGACTTGCCTGGATGATACCAGCTAGGAGCTTCGGCTTTCAGTTGCAGTCGTGATGCATCGAACCCTGCTGAGTTAATTACCGTTTCGACCGCTGCTTTCGCGTCAAATACATCGCTTGCACGTTCATGCTGGCGTAGGCCCTTAGTGCTAAAACTAGGCGCGAACACACCGCTCGCCACTTGTTGCTGGCCTTTTTCGCCAAGTGCGCTGAACTGGAAGCCCACTTCAAAGATCTTCGCTTGGTTGAAACCGCGAGCAGAATTACGGCCAGATGCTTCAATCAAATGCGGCAGCAGGCTAGGGCGCATCTGATCAAGTTCAGAGCTAATCGGGTTTAACAATTTCAGTGCTGCAGGTGCGCCACCAAAAAGCGGTGCAATCTTTGATGAGGTGAATGACCAATGGATAGATTCGCGCAAGCCAGCATCGGCGAGGGCTTGCTTTGTCGCAATCACACGTTCTCGCATTGCATTACGCGGATTTACAGCGGCAGCGGGTTTATCGAGCGCCAATATAGGGATTTGATCGTAACCAACGATGCGTGCAATTTCTTCGGAGAGGTCAGCGGAGCCTTCCACATCAGGCCGCCAAGCTGGGGGTGTCGTATTAGCGCCGTTAAAGGTGAAGCCGAGGGATTCGAGAATCTCTTTTTGTTTTGCTTCCGAGACATCCAAACCGACACGTGCATTGATCTTTTTCGCGTTAAATGGAATCTCATGCTGCCAGTTAATCGGCTTGCCAGTCGTTGCAATCGCACTTGCTGTACCGCCGCATAAATCTTGAATCATCGCTAGCGCCATCTGCGCGCCATCTTCTAGGAAGGTAGGGTCAACCGCTCGTTCAAAGCGGTAACGTGCGTCAGATTCAATCTGCAATTTACGGCCTGTGGTGGCGATGCGGATAGGATCAAACCAAGCCACTTCGAGCATGACATTTTTCGTATTTTCATCACAGCTTGTGGAAGTGCCGCCGATAATGCCACCTAAGCCAATCAGGCCAGAATCGTCGGTGATAGCAATTTCACCGCCTTGTAGGGTGATCCCTTTATCGTTCAAAGCGTGGAATGTTTCGCCGGCTTTGCCTTCGCGCACGCTGATGTCGCCTTGAAGCTTATCAAGGTCATACACATGCAATGGGCGGCATAAGTCAATACTGATATAGTTGGTCACATCCACCAATTTAGAGATAGGACGCAGGCCGATTGCTTTTAAGCGCTGCTGCAGCCATTGTGGGCTCTCGCCGTTCTGCGCATCATGAATCGTCGCATAAGTAAATTGCGCGCAGCCAGAATCTTCAATCGTAACCGAAGCTTTGGGTGCAGCGCCAGTGCTGGGCTTTATGTCGAGGGCTTTAAGTGTGCCGAGGCCCGCCGCCGCTAAATCGCGCGCAATGCCATAAACGCCGAGGCAATCACCACGATTTGGCGTGATGGCAATATCAATGATCACATCGTCAAGCTGCAGTGCATCGGCGATAGGCGTGCCAAGCGTTGCCTCTTCTGGTAATTCCATAATGCCATCAGAATCTTGACCGATATTAAGTTCCTGAGCGGAGCATAACATGCCGTTACTTTCCACACCGCGAATTTTTGACTTCTTGATTTTGAAACCACCGTTAGGGATGATGGCGCCTTCGGTCGCGAGCGCGACTTTAATGCCAGCACGCGCATTGGGTGCACCACACACAATTTGTAAAATTTCTGAACCGGTATTTACTTTGCAAATCTGGAGGCGATCCGCATCAGAGTGTTGCTCGGCTTCTTCGATCTTCGCGACGGTAAACGGAGCGAGTTCTGCCGCCGGCGCTTCAATGCTTTCCACTTCTAAGCCGATAGCAGTTAGCGTCTCGTCAATTTGTTCAATCGAAGCATCGGTGTCGAGGTAATCTTTAAGCCAGTTAAGGGTGAATTTCATCGACGCATCTCCGTCAATTTCTTCGCGGTGAAGCCGTAATGCTCAAGCCATCGGATGTCGCCATCGAAGAAGGTACGCAGGTCGGTGATGCCATATTTCAACATCGCTAAGCGCTCGACACCCATGCCGAAGGCGAAGCCTTGCCATTCTTCAGGGTCTAAATCGCAGCTCTTTAGAACGTTTGGATGTACCATGCCGCAGCCGAGGATCTCTAGCCAATCATCGCCCGAGCCGATTTCGAGCGAGCCGCCTTTGCGGGTGCAGCCAATATCGACTTCTGCCGAAGGTTCGGTGAAGGGGAAATAGCTTGGACGGAAACGGATGGGTAAATCTTTGACGCCAAAGAAACTCTCAAGGAACGCAATTAGCATGCCTTTGAGGTGACCCATATGGATGCCTTTATCAATGGCGATACCCTCAACCTGATGGAACATCGGCGTATGAGTTTGATCTGAATCGCAACGATAGGTACTGCCTGGGGCTAATACACGAAGCGGTGCGCCATGTTGCAGCATCGAGCGGATTTGTACCGGCGAGGTATGGGTGCGCAAAACGGGATGCGTCTCAGCCCCTTCTTCGCCTTGTAGATAGAACGTATCATGCATCTGGCGGGCAGGGTGCGATTCGGCGATATTTAGCGCGGTGAAGTTATGGAAGTCATCTTCAATGTCAGGGCCTTCTTCCACATGAAAGCCGTAAGAGCCAAAAAAGGTGATGATTTCTTCAATTGTTGCGGTGATCGGGTGAAGTGAACCTTCGGCCTTGTCGCGAGCGGGTAAGGTGATATCGACTTTTTCGGTGCTCAAGCGTTCTTCTAATACGGCTTCTTCCAAAGCAGTGCGGCGATTGTCGAAACCGGCCTCTAACTTTGTTTTGATGGTGTTGACCAACTGGCCTACTGTTTTGCGTTCTTGCGGGGCTAGGCCACCAAGAGCTTTTAGCTG
This sequence comes from Rickettsiales bacterium, assembly GCA_029252805.1. Taxonomy (NCBI): domain Bacteria; kingdom Pseudomonadati; phylum Pseudomonadota; class Alphaproteobacteria; order Rickettsiales; species Rickettsiales bacterium. Next base: position 1,431 of record JAQXAR010000021.1, on the reverse strand, counting down.
GCTGGTGAGCGAGCCTTTTTTGCCGAGTACTTCCACCCGCAATTCTTGCAATGCGTGTGGCGAGCTGGCGCTTTCAATTGCGGTAAGCGTCGTGCCCTCTAAAGCAGAAAGGCTGGCAGCCAGAGAATCCCCTGACATACCAGCCGTATCTTGTGATGCTGCGTTAGCCATAGTGGCTACGCCTTATGCAGCTTTAGCAGTGGTCGTTGCTGTAGCTTTTTCGCTAGCAGCAAGAGCCTTTTTCGCTTCTACAACAATCGCTGCAAATGCTTCAGGTTCGTGAACTGCGAGTTCAGCCATGATTTTACGATCAATTTCGATGCCCGCTTTTTTCACGCCATTCATAAGCGTAGAATAGCTCATTTCGTGTTGACGAGCAGCGGCATTGATACGTTGAATCCAAAGGCCACGGAACGTACGCTTCTTAACCTTACGGTCGCGGTAAGCATATTGCAGGCCTTTTTCAACGCTTTGAATTGCGGTACGGAAACAGCTTTTACTACGGCCACGATAGCCTTTTGCCATTTTGATGATTTTTTTGTGACGACGGTGTGTCTGTGATGATTGTGCGCGAGCCATATTATCTCTCTCTTTCTTATCTCTAAATTATCAGTTACTTGGCGCCGTATGGCATGAACTGACGAACGATTTTTTGATCTGCCTGAGACAGAGGGCTCGTTCCACGAGTTTCACGGATGAAGCGCTTAGAGCGTTTAACCATTCCGTGACGTTTACCTGCACCAGCGGCTTTAATTTTGCCAGTGGCAGTGAAAGTGAAGCGCTTCTTCGCGCCGCTTTTAGTCTTCATTTTAGGCATTTTGCTATCCTTTATATTAGATGCTGAACTTTGATTTGCAGGCATGCCGATTAGCCTACTAAATCAGGAAGTAGCGCTTATAGCGGGGAAGGGGGGGATATGCAAGGGGTTTGTGGAGAGGGGAGAGCGGAAAGAAAGGCAAAAAAGAATCGTCTACCTCTTTCAGGAGGATAGACGATTCTTAATACGTGATTACATCACTTCAATTACATAGCGCCATATTGGGCATATGCTTTAGCCTTCACTTGGGTAATTTGCGTCCACTTCCATAGCGACTGATTGAAGCGCCATACTTTTCCGCTTGCTAATGGTCTGTTAGGCTTTGAGGGTCGCCTCCTGTTTGTAGCTTTAACTTTAGATGTTTTTATTACACCCGTTTTGATGTGTGGATTGCCTGCTACTTGCTTCATTACAGGTTTTACAAATGGCATGTTACTACGAGAGAAAATTGACTTTTTCATAAGATGAAAATTTAAATTATAAAATAAAATTTAGGGGGCTGACACCTAATAATATTCTTTGAGCAACTTTTTCAGGTCTGCCAGTAAGTCACTTGGTGTGCCCATATTAAACCTTCACTCACATTCTTTCAAGAACAGATTAAAATGCTCTTT
>JAQXAR010000020.1 GCA_029252805.1 Rickettsiales bacterium | reverse complement strand
GAGTGTTTTATCTACGCAAAATGGAATAAAGAACCCATTTTCGAAGCTAGATAGGAATGCCGATGCCTCAGTGTCCAAATCAGAATTCGTTACTGGACGACCAAAAGGCGTAACCGAGTCGCAAGCGGCTTCCCGCTTTGCTGAACTTGATACGGCAGGAACGGGCAGTTTAACTAAATCACAGTTATCACAAAACTCTTCTTCAGCAAGTGCGGTCAAGGTTACACTCTCTGCACAAGCACAGGCATTCTTATTGCAAAACTCACCCGAGCAGTCGGGAACGACATCTCCGTCTTCTGATAATATCTTTGCTCGTCTCGATACAAATAGCGATTCACTTTTAAGTTCTGAAGAATTTATATCGGGTCGCCCTAGCTTTGCATCTGAAGAGCAGGCGGTAGCGAAATTCTCAATATTAGATGTTGATGGTGATGGTTCATTAACAGAATCCGAAGCTTCAATAGGGGCTGCAAACTCGGCACAAGCAGCGGGTTCAGGCGGTAAACCTCCTCCTCCGCCGCGAAGCAGTTCCGTCTTAAGTGAGATTTTTGATGATTTAGATACGAATGAAGACGGTGTGATCGACATTACGGAGCTTATGGCAGGGTTGCAAAAGGAACAAGAAGAGCAAGAGCGCATAACTGGCTCTGAAAATTCTAACCAACAAACATTAGAGTTGAATCAGGCTATTGAAGCGTATGGCTCTCAATCTAATGCATATAGCACCGAATCTATAATCACATAGCTTTCTTAGTTTTTTCTATTCTACATCGACGATTAACGTGCAGGCAATATCAGTATATGAAAGGTTGTAAACCATTGCGTCTGGCGTTGGTCCTGGAAGGGTAGAGCCTATCGTACAGTTTGGATTGTGGGTTCCTTCCCATGTGCCGCCGCCGCCATTCATATTGACATACTCTCCTCTATTGGGCCTCCCATCATCCAGCTTCCCATCTAATGAGGCTATCTCTTGAGGTGTTAGAACCATTCCGAACAACACGTCACTATTGCCATCTCCCGCAAGGTTTTTGGAGTCACCAAGAAGTAGTACTTGTCTAGTTTCGTTCTTACCTTCCCAGAAAAAACTAGATCCTCTAAAAACATCAAACATCGCCCATCCTGCACCAGAGCTAGCATTTGACGTGGGGATGTTATTACCTGCATTAGCACACCAGTTAGCCATGGAGCACCCCACTTCGCTAATGCCAGTGTAGTTCTCGGATAAAATTTCAGTATTGCTTAAATGCTCCCAGGCGCGCCAACTTTCATGTAAAACATCTGCGGGGCCCATCGTAGAGGGTGCATCAATGTAACCATCCCCATCTCCATTACATGTTTGGTTTCCTGTGCCTTCAACGGTTAGGCAATCCCCTACAACGACCCCCCAATAGTCCTCAGCATCCGGCATATCACCGGGAAGAGAGTCATGTATCGATTCAAATGTTTTTATCGCTTGTCGGTATTTGTGTACATCAGTCGCTACGGATTGTAATTCCGCCGAGCGCACCATCTCCTGCCCGACCGTAATGCCACCAACAATCAGTCCGATAATGATTAGGACGATGGAGATCTCGAGCAGTGTAAAGCCAGATTTAGAGGAATGAGTCATTGTTTGTATATTTCCAGGAGGTAAGTATTTGCTTAATAGGAGAGAATAAAGAGAATTTATCTGAAGTCTCTTGTCTGGACAATAGCTATTGTCTCAGAAAATCCGTTGCCTCTTAGCTTTTGGTGCGCTCGGCGGGATTTGAACCTACGGCCCCTAGATTAGGAAAATCACTATATATCAATGCTTTGGTGTACTATTATCTATGCCACGAACTGCTAAGGGAAAGTTCGCAATTTATGCGTACTTTGCTGTGGCGATATTTCAAATATCCTCAGGAGGGTGCGTGAGAGCAACCTTTCAGTTTAGAGGATATTATCATGAAGACTGAGCCTTTATATCTCCGCAAAGCGGCGGCAGAAACCTTGAGTGCAATCGAAAATGGTAGTTTTAACACCATTTATCGCTGGCTTCTCGATGAAACCAACGCCGGACGAATTTCTACTTATTTTATCGGCAAGCGCCATTACGTCAAACTCTCAGAAGTCATCAAGCATATTGAGTGTTATCGCACAAACTTGCTGACTGCAGGCGGAGGTGACTATGACCAATAACACCTTCGCTCACTGGGCCCCGATTTATCGAAGTCTCGGCTATTGGCCGCGCCCTATTACACCGGGCAGTAAAGCCTGTCGTGAAAAATCTTGGACTACACCTGACACAGAGCTTTCGCCGGAGATTATCAACAAATGGGATAGAAAGAAGTCTCGTTATGGTATTGGTTTGCTGATGGGAAGCCAGTTGCCAGATGGCAGTGTATTGGGTGCGCTGGATATTGACCATGATGCTTATGCTGCCTTGGGTGCTGCGTTATTGCGCAACTCACCATGCACGCGCTTTGGTAAAAAGGGCGCGGTTCATTTCGTCCGAGTTCGCGGTGTTATTCGCAAAACCAAGATGAAAGTGAAGGGCGAGAAAAATTCTCATTACGGTGAAGTGGCTGAATTCTTGGTTGAGAAAAAGCTCTGTGTGATTCCTCCAACAATCCATCCCGACACCGGTGAAGAATACCAGTGGACGGGCAAACCATTGCACGAAATTGATTTCAAAGAACTACCTATTATTGGAGCGTAACCATGACTACAGAACAAATTATCCCGTTGGAATTTATTCAGACCGCTTTTACCAGCGAGCACTATCCACAATATTTCAAGGGCCAAGATACGCATGATGCGAATGTGCGCTTTATCGACCAGATTGTTTGCTACACGCAAGATATTGAGTGGATTGAGGTGATTGGTCTCCACCCTCAAGAGCTGGTTGCTTGAGTGGAAGCTGTGTTGTCCGCGCAAAAACGGAGAACTAAGGCTAGTCTTTCCCAGCCAAGGGGCGCGGCAAGCTTGGCCGAAGCGTAAGGCCGGTGGAGGGGTGTTGCTCTACTCCAACTTCCGCTTACGGGTGTGGAAGAAGATTTTCGAGCAGCTTGAGGTACAGAGTATTCCCTATGTCACCCCTCACAGCGCGAGGCACAGTTTTATATCAACTCTGCAAGCTCAAGGGGTGGCTCTGGGAGACTAGCCGTAAGGACATCTACGCTTTGCAGCAAGAGTTACAGAAACACAGTAAGGCTATCCGACTGAGCTACGAGCGCACGCGATATATTACCAAAAAAAACTGGGGGCTGACACCTAATAATATTCTTTGAGCAACTTTTTCAGGTCTGCCAGTAAGTCACTTGGTGTGCCCATATTAAACCTCCACTCACATTCTTTCAAGAACAGATTAAAATGCTCTTT
>JAQXAR010000019.1 GCA_029252805.1 Rickettsiales bacterium | reverse complement strand
AAAGAGCATTTTAATCTGTTCTTGAAAGAATGTGAGTGGAGGTTTAATATGGGCACACCAAGTGACTTACTGGCAGACCTGAAAAAGTTGCTCAAAGAATATTATTAGGTGTCAGCCCCGAAATGTAAAATATCGCGAACCATCTTCCAGTAGGCCGGGCGCAGTAGATTGCGTTTTTGCGCGAACATATCGCTTAAGTGCTGCGTACCATATTCCAGCCAGCCATTATCAACGCTTACCCCAAAGGACATATCGCTTTTGGCCGTCGGTACTTGTAAATGCTCAAATAATCCCGTTAGCAGGGGATAGTTGCGATGATTGAATACGATAAAACCGGTATCCACTGGCACTTTACCTTCCGGTACTTCCACCTCGATGGTGCGACTGTGTCCGCCGAGCACTTCATTCTTTTCGTAAACGGTAATATCGTGATGCGGGTACAGTAGGTAAGCCGAGCTTAAGCCTGAGATTCCCGTTCCTATAATGGCGATTTTCATGCTCTATTTCACTCGGGAATCGGTTGTTTAAGTTTAAGCATAACCTCGTTTCGCTTCAAAAACCAAGGCGTAAAAGGATGATTATAATAAGCATAAACTGCAGGACCATCCGTCACAATATTTTGCTTTGCCAAATAGGTTTCCAACAGTTGTTTATGTTCCATCATATTGCTGGCGCTGGAACTTCCCGAGAATTGAAGCACGGCGGCGTCATGCCCTGCAATTTCGCGCAGGCTAACGGCTTCATTATTGGGCTTAGGAAGACTTTTTAGCGTGTACTCATCTGACATATAAAAGCGTACATTCCATTGGTCGTCTGCTTCTTGTTGCTGGCTTACTGGTACGGTCATTGCCATTTTTTCACTCGCTTGCTGGCTGACCGGCACGGTCATATCCATCGATTCTTGCGCCAGATTATTGCCGAAGATATAATCCGCTAAAGGGCGAAACCCACTGCTAGTACTTTCTTTCATATCACCGCTGGTCGTTACCTCTGCCACAATCATTGGCGCATAACGACGTATTTTAATATCCGGCTCTTGGGAGAGTGTTTTTACTGCCGAGTAACGTGGTTCTTCATATCCCTTACCTGTCACATTGCATCCTGTCAGACTTACCAGCACGATAAGGCTGGCTAACGTTATTTTGATCATTTTGATACTCCTGCTGCATTGTCATAACCACCAACATAGCTGCTGCAGCATTGCCTGCAGTTTGCACAAAGATGACAAATTGGTAAGGTTACAGTCGTACCACCACCCGTAGGCCAGGTTGGTTGTCTTCTAGTGCGATGTTGCCTTTGTGAAGTGCTAGTGCCGCTTTTACGAGGCTAAGCCCTAAGCCACTGCCAGCCTCATGACGACTTTGATCCGAGCGATAGAAACGATCAAACACTTTCTCGCGTTCTTGCTCGCTAATCCCAATACCATGATCGGCAATGGTGATGATAGTCCCGTTGTCAGGCGCTTTTAATTCAATCTCTATTGCACTCTTCTCAGGTGAGAACTTAATGGCATTATCCAGCAGATTTGCAAAAAGTTGGAACAGCAAATCACGGTCACCAGAAAATAATGCCACATCGCAAAGACGGGTGTTAATGGATAGTTCCTTCTCTTCTGCCAGTGGTTCATAAAGCTCGACTACGTCTTGCAGTAATTGTTTTAGGTCTAACGCTTCAAAACTCTGGTGGCGTTCTCCTTTCTCGATATTGGCAATTCTGAGTAATGCGTTAAAGGTAGAAAGCAGGCCATCGACTTCATCCAAGAGTGCGGTTTTCTCTTTCTCTGTGACGGGTTTCTCTCGCAACTCTTCCAGTTGATTGCGAAGACGTGTCAGGGGTGTGCGTAAGTCATGAGCAATATTATCGGCGACACCGCGAATGTCCTGCATTAGCTCGTCTATTCGTTTGAGCAGGATGTTCAACGCTTCACCTAGGTTACTCAAATCATCCCAGTTAGAATCAATGGGTACGCGGCGGCTTAAATCACCGGTTTCAATAATTTGACTGGCAATGCCACCAATGCGGTTAATGCGGCTCACCACAAAAAAACTAATCACAAAGCTCACCCCGATTACGATGAGCATGAACAGTGCCATCAGCATGCTTAGCCACTTCAAGCGCTCATGGCTGGCAAGGATATCGTCAATATTGCGGGCAACCAATAATCTACTACCATCATTAAAGGTATGTATTTTAGCAGCGAGATGATGTTTCTCACTTTCGAATCCAATTAAGCCTTCTGCGATACGCTCTACCTGCTGTGGTACTTGCGGTAGATTACCTGCCAGCTTTTTTCCCCCAGTATTCTGGTAGAGGTAAAGCGGATGGGGGCGTTGTTCTGTCTTTATGGCAATGAAGGCAATGCGCTCTTCTTTTGAGAGTGCTTCCGTGGCGAGCAAGGTGTTGGCAATTTCAGAATCAATGGCTGCTTCGGTCTCGCGAATAAAATTCCGCTGACCAAAATCATAAAGTAGCCATCCCAAAATCATCCCGCAACCCGTCAGCAGCACCGTGAAAAGCACAGCCATCTTGAAGCTGGAACTTTGCGTATAGCGAGTGGCTTTAATCTTCGATGATATAGCCTGCACCGCGTACCGTCTGAATAAGTTTACCTTCTTTATCGCCGATTTTCTTGCGCAACCGGCTGATATGCACATCAATCACATTGGTTTGCGGATCGAAGTGATAGTTCCAAACCGCCTCCAGCAACATCGTGCGAGTGACAATCTGGCCTTTATGGCGCAGCAGGTATTCCAGCAGGTTAAACTCGCGGGTTTGTAGATCGACACCTTCATCTGCCCGCGTTACCTTTCGTGATAACAAATCTACTTTTAAATCTGATACAGAGAGCGCTGTTACCTGACTAGAGTTTCCCGATTGATTCCGTCTTCCTAATACTTCGACTCGTGCCATCAGTTCGGCAAAGGCAAAAGGTTTCACTAGATAATCATCGCCACCCGCACGCAAGCCTTTGACCCGATCATCAACTTCCCCCAATGCACTCAAAATAATGACAGGCGTTTGATTCTCTGAGCCCTGAAGTGTTTTTAAAATAGTTAGTCCATCCAGTGATGGCAGCATCCGATCCAAAATCATCACATCATATTGCTCAGTTGTAGCCAGAAATAATCCTTCTTTGCCATCACCTGATACATCCACGGTATGTCCGGCTTCTTTCAATCCTTTTGCGATATAGGCCTGCACCTGAGTATCGTCTTCGATCAGCAACATTTTCATACGAATTATTTCAAAACTTCTTAATTATTTTCCGTTACCAGTCTATAGCAGAATTTTAGTGAGTCGCTATATATAGCGTTAATCTATTTATTCTATAAAAGCACGTTACTGGCCTGAAGCTGCCAGCTGGTGCAATGCTAAGATATATATTTAGCCGGTGATAACTCAAACTGGCCTAGTGGGCTGTGAACGGGATCGCCGTCATTCCCACCACCATGCTTGCGCCGTATCTGGTATGTACCAGATGGCTTCTCCCATGGTCCCGGCGCTTTTGGATCCCGGTCTCCGTTAGTTTGGTCCAATATTAATCCAAACCCTGCTTCAGTTACGCCGCTGCCTCATCATTCAACGACGATATTTCAGTGACTCTTTGGAACTCAGTTAGGATATTTGGATGATGTTTACTCAAATACCGCGTGATACGCGGATTATCTAACAGGTTGCTCAAATAGCCTTTAGCAAAAGTAAGGTTGAGCACATCAATTCCGTACCCTTCCTCAATGAGCTTATATTCCCGCTGCAAGGTAGCCATCTCATTTTCCATGCGTGTCATTTGTTCAGGCGTTAATCCTTTGATGCGTTTTGGCTTCTCAGGGTTCTTAAGCTGGTCTTTGGGTGTGCTGCCGAGAATTGCTTTGGCATAAGTCGCATTGAAGCTATTAGCATCGACCATGAGTGTGGCGGCTTCTACTTGACGCAGTGCCTTCATATGCTTGAGCACACTAAAAACACTACCCGGAACAATCTTATCTTTAAGAATTTCTGCCGCTTCATCACAAATGCCCTTCAAAAGGTTACGCTTCATGATAATGCTTTTCACATCAAGATTGAGTGCAATCGCAATTTTGTCT
>JAQXAR010000018.1 GCA_029252805.1 Rickettsiales bacterium | reverse complement strand
CGTTAACTACACTGTCTCCTCGTTCCTAGGGTCGGGGTGGTGGCGTTATATAATAGGCTTACGCTGAAAGCGTCACGCCGTACTTTTGTCCGGTTTTTGAACACCCCGGCTACCAGTGGGCTCTCCCCACTGCTGGTCACTCGCTTAAAGTCGGGAGGATCGGGGAATAAAAGACCATGGTTAGGCAATCTGGGAATACTCGTTCGAATGTTGTAAATAGGGTAAAGCCTCCCGGCGCTTGTGGGAGCCACTGTTATGCGCGCGGTAGGTGTTATGCGAGCGAACAGCATTGTAAATTTATTGTAAAAAAAATTGGTTAACGGGTTGTATTCTTTTGCTTGCCTCCTTATATCTGATACATCGAAAAACAAACTATTGATGTAAATCAAGAGGATAAGCCTTATGGGAAAAGTAATTGGAATTGATTTAGGTACCACCAACTCATGCGTAGCCGTGATGGATGGTAAAGAAGCGAAAGTAATTGAAAATGCCGAAGGTGCGCGCACAACCCCTTCTATGGTGGCTTTCACGGCGGATGATCAGAAGTTGGTCGGCGAACCGGCGAAGCGTCAAGCAGTTACCAACCCTGAAAATACGATCTACGCAGTGAAGCGTTTGATTGGTCGTCCTTTCAATGACAAAACCACGAAAAAAGATATGGATTTGGTTCCATACAAAATCGTTGAGTCTGATAATGGCGATGCATGGGTCGAAGCGGCGGGTGAAAAATACAGCCCAAGCCAGATTTCGGCCTTCACGTTGCAAAAAATGCGCGAAACAGCCGAAAGCTATCTCGGCGAGAAGGTGGACCAAGCGGTGATTACCGTTCCGGCTTACTTTAACGATGCGCAACGCCAAGCCACTAAAGATGCAGGTAAGATTGCCGGTCTTGAAGTGCTTCGTATTATCAATGAGCCGACTGCGGCTGCCCTTGCTTATGGTTTGGATAAAAAAGAAGGTCAAACGATTGCCGTTTATGATCTGGGTGGTGGTACGTTTGATGTATCGATCCTTGAAATTGGTGATGGCGTTTTTGAAGTAAAATCAACCAACGGGGATACGTTTCTTGGGGGTGAAGATTTCGATATGGCGATCATTGAACATCTTATTGAAGAGTTCAAAAAAGATTCAGGCATTAACCTTAAAGAAGATAAATTGGCGCTACAGCGTTTGAAAGAAGCAGCAGAGAAAGCCAAGATTGAGCTTTCTTCTACGCAACAAACCGAAGTGAATCTTCCGTTTATCACGGCAGATGCAGCCGGCCCGAAACACTTAAACGTGAAACTTTCCCGTGCGAAATTAGAGTCTCTCGTAGGCGATTTGGTGTCTCGTACGATCAAACCTTGCGAAGCGGCGTTGAAAGATGCAGGCCTTAAAGCCTCTGACATTGACGAAGTGATCTTGGTGGGTGGTATGACGCGTATGCCTAAGGTTCAGGAGAAGGTGAAAGCATTCTTTGGTAAAGAACCACATAAAGGCGTAAATCCTGATGAAGTCGTGGCCATGGGTGCAGCGATTCAAGGCGGCGTATTGCGAGGCGACGTGAAAGACGTTCTCTTGCTTGATGTCACGCCTCTATCACTTGGTATCGAAACACTGGGCGGAGTATTCACTCGTTTGATCGAGCGTAATACGACGATTCCAACCAAGAAATCACAAGTATTTTCAACAGCAGATGATAACCAATCAGCGGTAACGATTCGTGTCTTCCAGGGTGAACGCGAAATGGCGGCGGATAATAAACTACTCGGTCAATTTGACCTTGTGGGAATTCCTTCTGCGCCACGCGGGATGCCGCAAATTGAAGTTATCTTCGATATTGATGTGAACGGTTTGGTCAATGTGACAGCGAAAGATAAAGCCACGAACAAAGAACAGCAAATTCGTATTCAGGCATCTGGTGGCCTGTCAGATGACGATATTGAAGGTATGGTGAAAGATGCGGAAGCCAATGCTGAAGCGGATAAAGAGCGTAAAGCACTGGTTGAAGCGAGAAACCAAGCGGAGAGCCTTGTTCATATGACTGAGAAGAATCTCGAGGAATATGGCGATAAACTTCCGGATGACGATAAGAGCGAGATTGAAGCATCAGTTGCTGACTTGAAGACAGCGCTTGAATCTGAAGATGCAGCCGCTATCGAAACAAAGCTCGAAGCATTGCAACAAGTGTCTATGAAGCTGGGTGAGGCGATTTACAAGTCTCAGCAAGAAGAAGGCGCTGAAGGCGAAGCGACTGAAGCAGCGACAGATGATGCGGATGGCGGAGAAGAAATTCTCGATGCTGAGTTTGAAGAAGTCGACGACAAAAAAGACGACTAGATAAATAAAACGAGGGGCTATGATGGCCCCTCATTTTTGGGACCTCAATGGCTGATTATTACGAATTACTTGGCGTAAGCCGCGATGCTGATGCGAAGCAGGTTAAAGCTGCTTATCGTAAATTAGCCATGAAATACCATCCAGATCAAAATCAGGGTGATGCTGAAGCGGAGAAGAAATTTAAAGAAATTTCAGGCGCTTATGAAGTTCTCAAAGATGAGCAAAAGCGTGCCGCTTACGATCGGTATGGCCATGATGCTTTCGAGCAAGGAATGAGCGGCGGTGCTGGTGGGCCTGGTGCTGGTGGCTTTGACTTTGGCGGCAGCAGTTTCTCTGATATTTTCGAAGATCTCTTTGGCGGCGGCGGCGGAGGTGGTGGCGGTTTTGGCGGCGGTCAGGCACGTGGCGCTGCTGGCGGTGCCGCTCGTGGTGCTGATTTGCGCCATAATTTAAGTATCTCGCTTGAAGATGCATTCAAAGGCAAACAAAGCCAAGTGAAGGTGACGACATCCGTGACCTGTAGCGGCTGTGCCGGTAATGGTGCTGAAAAAGGCACCAAGCCTCAAAGTTGCGGAACCTGTAATGGGCGCGGCAAAGTACGTGCACAACAAGGGTTCTTCACGATCGAACGTGGCTGTCATACATGCCAAGGTTTGGGTAAGATCATTAAATCTCCTTGTAAGCCATGTGCAGGTTCAGGCCGTACCCGTAAGCAAAAGTCACTGAAAGTGACGATTCCTGCCGGTGTTGAAGAGGGGACTCGTATCCGCTTGAGTGGTGAAGGTGAGGCGGGGATGCGCGGCGGTCCATCGGGCGATCTTTATATCTTCCTCAATATCAAACCCCATCCTATCTTCCAGCGTGATGGCACTGACTTACATTGTCGTGTGCCCGTACCAATGATAGAAGCAGCTCTCGGTGGAAGCGCACAAGTGCCGACCATTGAAGGCGGCAAGGTGAAAGTGACGATTCCTGCAGGCACGCAGTCTGGCCGTCAATTCCGTTTGAAAGATAAAGGGATGTCTGTAATGCGCTCTAGCGGATTACGCGGAGACATGTATGTACATGCTGCCATCGAAACGCCCGTGAACTTAAGCAAGAAGCAGAAAGATATGCTTAAGCAGTTTAAAGGCGATAAGAGCAACAAAGATAACAGCCCCGAATCAGAAAATTTCTTCGGCCGAGTCAAAGAGTTCTGGGAAGACTTAAAAGATTAAAATCCTGCTATTCGAGAGTAACGAAGAGTAGAGACTTACTTCTCTTCGTTATCGACCCATGTTTTACGATTGAAGTTGTGGTGAGCGTGGATGTCGCGCACGGTACCGGTTTTGCTGCGCATGATGATAGAGTGGGTTTCTGCACCCCCCGTCATACGACGAACGCCTTTTAGCATTGGGCCGTCAGTTACTCCGGTCGCCGCGAACATGACTTCGCCTTTAGCCATATCTTCCATATTATATTTACGGTTGAGATCATCAATACCCATGCGTTTCGCGCGGGTGCGTTGCTCGTCATTATCGAACAGAAGGCGCGCTTGCATTTGGCCGCCAATGCAACGCAATGCTGCTGCAGCGAGTACACCCTCAGGTGCGCCGCCAATGCCCATGTAAATATCGATATTCGTATCTGATTTAGTGGTGGCGATAATACCAGTCACATCACCATCGGAAATGAGGAGGATGCGCGCACCGGCTTCGCGAATATCGCTGATAAGTTTTTGATGGCGTTCGCGGTCAAGGACACAAACCACGAGATCGCTAATTTCACAGTTTTTGGCTTTTGCCAGCGATGTTAGGTTTTCTTTAGGTGATTTATCAAGATCAATCACGCCAACTGGTAAGCCTGCGCCAACAGCGATTTTATCCATGTAAACGTCAGGTGCATGTAGGAAGCCATCTTTGCTGGCCATAGCGAGTACAGCAATAGAATTGAACCCACCCACGGCACAGGTTGTGGTGCCTTCCAAAGGATCAAGCGCGATATCTACTTGTGGGCCTTTAGCTGAGCCGACTTTTTCACCGATATAGAGCATCGGCGCTTCATCACGTTCGCCTTCACCGATGACGACCGTGCCATCCATGTCTAAACTGTTGAGCACTGCACGCATCGCTTCTACGGCAGCGTTGTCAGCGGCTTTCTCATCGCCGCAGCCCATCCATTTGGATGCTGCGAGGGCTGCAGCCTCGGTAATACGCACCGCTTCAAGGGCTAAGTTTCTATCCATCGTGAAACCTTCATCGTCAAAAGAATGTTCTGAGGGTTTAGGAAGTGAATAAGACATGCAAAAAGCTCCTTGAGTATTTATCTGGAAACTAGCATAAGCATATTTATAAAACACTAAAGGGGAATCGTACATGACAATTCGTATTGGTATTAACGGACTGGGGCGTATTGGACGCTGCGTTCTGCGCGCATTGGTGGAATCTGATCGCAATGACATTGAACTTGTTGCAGTGAATGGCCCCGCACCGATCGAAACGCATGTGCATCTTTTAAAGTACGATTCTGTTCACGGTGGCTTTCGTGGTGAAGTCAAAGCTGATGGCGAAGACCTATTGATTAACGGTAAGCGCGTGAAATTAACACATGAGCGCGAGCCGGAGAATATCGGTTGGGATGTTGATTATGTGTTGGAATGCACGGGAATTTTTAAATCGGTTGAGCAATGTAATCGCCATATGAGCAGTAAGGTCAAAGGGGTGCTGGTGTCAGCGCCGTCACCTGATGCGCATTCAACGATTGTTTATGGGGTGAATAATGAGGCACTGAAGGCAGAACATACGGTTGTCTCCGTTGGCTCATGCACGACAAACTGTTTAGCTCCGGTGGCGAAAGTGTTGAATGATGAGTTTGGCATTGTGAATGGTTTCATGACTACGGTGCATGCTTATACGGGCGATCAAAATATCGTCGATGCGACGCATAAAGATTTACGCCGCGCGCGTGCGGCAGCGGTATCGATGATTCCGACTTCAACCGGGGCAGCTAAAGCGATTAGCCTGGTGATTCCTGAGCTTGAAGGCAAATTAGATGGCGTGGCTGTGCGTGTGCCAACGCCAAATGTTTCCCTCGTGGATTTAACGTTCAATAGTGAAAAACCAATGACGATTGAAGCGATTAATGCTGCCGTTAAAGCCGCCTCATCAGATGTGCTGGCTTATACGGATGAGCCGTTGGTTTCGATCGATTTTAACCACCATCCGGCAAGCTCTATCTTTGATGCAACAGGCACGCGCCTGTCCGGCGATAAGATGGGCCGCATTGCCGCATGGTACGATAACGAGTGGGGGTTCTCTAACCGTATGCTCGATGTCACGGCGTTGATGGCGAAGGTGCATGGCTAGTGCATGAAAAACCTCCCCTCATTTGAAGATATTGATGTTAAAGGCAAGCGAGTGCTTGTGCGGATGGATGTGAATGTACCGATGCAAGGGAGCGAAGTGCGTGATATGACACGTATTACACGCCAGCTGCCAACGATTCAGTCTCTGTCCAAGCGAGGGGCTAAGGTAATTATTCTATCGCATTTTGGGCGTCCAGATGGTTCGTATGATCCGGCATTATCCTTATCTATTTTGGTGGACCCTATTAGCGAAGCCTTGGGCCAGCCGATTGCTTTCGCCCCGGATTGCATTGGGATTGAATCTGAGAAAGTTGTTTCAGCCATGCAAAATGGCGAAATTGCCCTCTTGGAGAATCTGCGGTTTCATAAGGCAGAGAAAGCCAATGATGCGGAATTTTCTCAAGCGCTTGCAGCGAATGGTGATATTTTTGTAAATGATGCTTTCTCCTGTGCGCATCGTGCACATGCCTCGATGGTTGGGATTACAGATTATCTGCCTGCTTATGCCGGCACCTCTCTGGCGAATGAACTGCAAATGCTTGGCAGTATCTTCGATGTGCCTGAGCGCCCCTTAGGTGCGGTGATTGGTGGTGCTAAGGTGTCAACAAAGCTCAGCGTGTTAGAGTTTTTGCTTGAGAAAGTGGATATCCTGATGATCGGCGGGGCGATGGCGCATACTTTTCTTGCAGCACAGGGGTATCGTGTTGGTAAGTCACTTTATGAACCTGACTTGCTCGATACGGCGAAAGATATTCTCAGCCAAGCCGATGCTAAAAACTGCCGCATTATACTGCCAAGTGACGTGGTGATTACGCACGAATTTGCGGCACATGCACGTAACAGGATTGTTCCTATAAGTGAGATTCCGGATGATGCGATGGCGCTGGATATCGGGATGGAAACGATGGACGCGATGCGTGCGGCGTTGCGCGAATGTAAGAGCCTCGTGTGGAATGGCCCACTTGGTGCATTTGAAAACACGCCGTTTGATATGGGAACCGTTGCCCTCGCACGTGAAGCCTCAATTCAAACAGCCAAGGGTGAGTTACACTCAGTTGCAGGGGGAGGCGATACGGTGGCGGCGCTCGCGCATAGTGGCTTGTTCGATGCCTTTACCTATCTCTCCACAGCAGGGGGAGCTTTCCTAGAGTGGATGGAAGGCAAAGAGCTTCCTGGTGTAGCAGCGCTAGCGCGTCACGCTCAAGCGGCGGCCTGACTTTCTGATTCTTTCCAATTCTTGAACGCTTCCATTCCGCGGGTGCAGTAGGCTTCTTTGCGTTCTTTCTTCTTTACGCGCTCTGGGAAGGGCGGCAGTAGGCCAAAATTCACATTCATCGGCTGGAAGGTCTTTGATTCCGCACCAGTGGTGACGTGAGTCATCAAGGCACCGATTGCTGTTTCTTGTGGCGGATAGGTGAAGTTTTGTCCGAGCAATTCAGCGATGGCGAAACGACCTGCCATTAAGCCCGATGAGGCAGATTCAACATAGCCTTCAACGCCAGTGACTTGCCCTGCAAAGCGAAGGTGAGGGTGCTTCTTTAGGCGCAATTGCTCATCCAGCAAAGCCGGACTGTTGATGAACGTGTTGCGGTGAATACCGCCAAGGCGAACAAAGTCGGCATTTTCTAGGCCGGGGATAGTGGAGAAAATTTCTTTCTGCGCACCCCATTTGAGTTTGGTTTGGAAGCCGACCATATTGAAGAGTGTGCCAAGGGCATTATCTTGACGCAGCTGTACAATCGCATGGGCTTTGACGGTGGGGTTATGCGGGTTGGTGAGGCCAACAGGCTTCATTGGGCCCCAGCGCAAAGTCTCAGGGCCGCGTTCGGCCATGACTTCGATCGGCAAGCAGCCTTCAAAATAAGGCGTGTCTTTTTCCCAATCTTTGAATTCAGTTTTATCGCCCTCGTTAAGTGCTTGAATGAAGGTTTCATATTGTTCCTTATCCATCGGCAGATTGATGTAATCTTTGCCGCTACCTTTATCGTAGCGCGATTGGAACCATGCTTTTTCAAAATCGATGGATTCTTTCAATATAATGGGAGCAATTGCATCGAAAAAAGAAAGATACTCTTCGCCGGTATGCGCGAGAATAGATTCGGCTAAAATATCGGAGGTGAGGGGGCCGGTTGCGACAATGCACATGCCTTCATCAGCGGAAGGAAGTTCGGTGACTTCGCGGCGTTCAAGCGTGATGTTGGGGTGGTTGGTGAGTTCTTGTGTCACCATGGCCGAGAAGCCATCGCGATCAACGGCAAGTGCGCCGCCTGCAGGTAACTTGCTGGCATCGCCGCAGCGGATGATGACGGAGTCTAACTGGCGCATCTCTTCATGCAGTAAGCCAATGGCCGAACGTGTCGCATCATCGGAACGGAAGGAGTTAGAGCATACAAGCTCGGCACAATCTTGGGTCTGGTGGGCGAAGGTTTCGCGGGTAGGGCGCATCTCTATTAGAGTTACGTTGATACCTGCGTTGGCGGCTTGCCACGCTGCTTCACTGCCGGCAAGGCCAGCACCGATAATGGTGAGTTTTTTATCTGTCATGCGGGTTTAATAGCGCTAATGCCTGTTTATGCAAGGCTTTGCTGCTGGCGGCGATCACATCTCCGTTAGATTCTAACGTGAGGGGATTGCCTTGCCAGTCTGTCATGATGGCCCCGGCCCCTATTACGATGGGAACTAAGGGCAAGAAATCATAGGGCTTTAAGCCGGATTCAACCACTAAATGGAGATCGCCTTTGGCGAGTTTTCCGTAAGCATAGCCATCTTCGCCGAGCTGGCAGTTGCGGGCGTTTTGCATGATGGAATCAATGATGGGTTTATCCGCGTCACGAAAAAGCTGTGGAGAGGTGGTCGAGAATATTGCCGCCGCGAGCGTTTCAACTTTTTGGCAATGGGTAGCCTCGCCATTATAGTGGGTTGTTTCATTATCTCCGAACCACGTTTCGCCCGTAACAGGCTGTAGCATCATAGAGAATTGAGGATGTCCGTTCTTCAATAAGGCAATGAGCGTGGTGAAGGTAGGTACACCGGCGATAAGCGCACGGGTGCCATCGATTGGATCAATTATCCACTGATTTTCAGCTTCTGGTTGATGGGGCGGGAACTCTTCGCCAATAATTCCATCTTCGGGAAAATTAGATTTTATCTCCTCGCGCAGAAAGAGTTCAATTTCTCTATCAACAGCTGTAACCGGTGTTCCATCTGGTTTTTTTTCAGTTCCCTGCATCCCTTTTATCAGCTCTTTGGTGAGCGGGAGGAGTCTGTTTCTCCATTTAAAGAGATATTTTCTATTTTTTATACTGTTAATTGTAGGCATTATTAATCTTTTGTTAAATTATATATTGTAATCTAAGATTGTATTCAAAGTGTTATCAGGAGTAACCTACTATGGAAATGATCACAGTGCCAGCGGGCGAAGTCATTTTTAACAAAGGCGAGCAGAGCGATGCTGCCTATGTTATTAAAGAGGGTGTCGTTGAAATCTTTGAAGAAGGAGATGAGGGCAATAGGCGCTTAGCTCTTTTAAGTAAAGGCACCATGTTTGGTGAGTATGGGGTGTTAGATGGGGGCACGCGATCGGCATCTGCACGCTGCGTCACGGAAAGCACCTTAAGCATAATGCCGCTAGAGCCTAGCATGCAGTAAATTAACGACTCGCTAACGTATCTGCTTTATAGGTAAGTGATGGATAAAGAAAAAATGCGTCAGTTGGCTGAAGAAGCGGCTGAGAAAATTGTGCCACACTGCTTGCGAGAGCAGCTACATTGGCCGAAACCTCCTTATATTCATGTTCATAAAGCCGGTGTGGTGCCTTACCGTTTAGGGGAGAATGGGATTGAGTATTACTTGTTCAAACCTTCTGAAATGATGCCTGAAATGGGCGATCCTGGTTTTCAAATATGTAAAGGTACCCGCGAAATCAAAAACCCTGAAACGGGCGAATGGGAAGATTATCACAGCTCCACAAAATTAAAAGAGTATGGGCCTGAGAACCTTGAGCCACTTATCGTAACCGCGTTACGTGAGGGGATTGAAGAAATCGGCCTGCCTTTAGAAGAAATTGTCGAAGTGACTGAGTGGGGGCAAGCCGCCTTTGCATCTGCCTCTACGGGTGAGTTGAAGACTATGTGGTTATATCCTGTCGGTGTTTATCCTGATTGTCCGTTTGATGAGCCAAGCGCCGAGCATGCCAATACTGTGGCACGAGAGTGGTTTGATCCACAAAACCGAGCGCAAGTTGAGAAGATTCGTCCAGATCACTTAAAAATTATTCGTGAAATTGATAGGGTGCTTCGTAAGCAGCTCTCAAATGAAAGTGGTTTGGAAAGATGATTCAATGGCATGAATGGGACGAGGCCAGCTTGGCGAAGGCGAAGGCGGAAAATAAACCGATCTTTTTGAGCGTGGGTTATTTCGCTTGTTACTGGTGTCATGTGATGGAAAAGCGAGTTTACAGCGATGAGGCTTTTGCCGATGTGCTTAATAACCATTTTATCGCCATTAAGGTTGATCGTGATAAGCGCCCCGATGTGAATGAGATTTACCAGCGCGCGCGAACGCTTATTACCAAGCAATCTGGCTGGCCAAATCATGTGTATTTAACCCCTGAAGGCGAACCCTTCTTAGCCTGCGGCGTTATGTTGCCTGAATATGGGCGAAATTTAACACAGCTGTCGCAAGATGTAGCAGAGCGCTGGAAAGCAAGTGAGGCTCAGTTGCGTGAAGCAGCGGGGCATATCGCTACCATCATCCGCGATGAACTTTCTGTTGAAGTGTTGGAGGGAGACGGCACGCCGGATAAGAGTGTTGTCAGTATATTCCATGATTATCTCAGCCAGCATTATGATGCGGAATATGGTAGCTTCTATACGGACCCTAAATTCCCGCATGAGAATTATCTGCTCTTTCTTCTCTCCGAATTTCGCCATACTAAGGATGAATCATCGTTAGAGATGGTACGTCAGAGTTTGAAGAAAATGGCGGCAGGGGCAATGAATGATGCGGTCGGTGGTGGTTTCCATCGTTATTGCGTTGATAAAGAGTGGCGTGCACCCCATTTTGAGAAAATGCTCTATAATCAAGCGCTCTTGGGGCGTTGCTATGCTGAGCTCTATGTGTTGACTAACAAGCCCTATTATCGTGATATTGCGCAGCAAACGATGGACTTTGTATTGCGTGAACTCACGGCACCTTCGGGCGCATTCTATAGCGCACTGGATGCGGAGACGGATGGTGTCGAAGGTGCTTACTATGTTTGGACGGAGGATGAGCTACACGCCACACTCGCACCGGAAGAGCGCGACTTCTTTAGCAAATCCTATGGATTAGCCGATTTGCCAGTTTATCCTGGGCACGAACCGGTAGATGGCAAAGCGCTCTATGCACGCCGCCATTTGATGGAGCTAGCGAATGAGAAAAACCGGAGTTATGAAAGCTTTCGGGATTCACTTAACCCGATTCTTGGGAAACTAAGAGCTGCGCGTGATGAGCGTAAACGCCCTGACCGCGATGAGAAAGTGATCGCCGGTTGGAATGGCCTGATGATCGACACATTGGCACGTGCGTCTAAGATATTTGAACGTGATGATTATTTGCAAGCTGCCTTAAAAGCCGCAACTCATCTGTGTGATTCACTGATTGAGGATACAATTTTATTGCGTATTGAAGGCGCTGAGATTCATGGGTTCTTGGAAGATTATGCGTATTTCGAAGCAGGATTATTGACGCTTTATGAAATTACTCGCGATGAGCAGTGGTTAAAGCAAGCACGTAAAATTCACCGTACGACGAATACTGTATTCTGGGACGCTGAAAAGGGCGGTTACTTTATGACGGACGGAGTGGAGAATCTCCTCGTACGTATCCATAAAGGGCATGATACCGGCCTACCTGCGGCTAATGGCGTGATGTTGCATAATATCCTGCGTTTATGGGAAATTACCGGTGATGAAAAATGGCTCGGGCGCGCACGTGTGATCATGGCCGTTTATGAAAAGGCGATGAAAGAAATGCCTGCCGATTACAGCACGATGATTCAAGCGATGCTTTACCTTCATACCCGAAAAACCGGGCATGAGTTAAGCTAGCCAGTCCCTATTGAAAGGCCTGCATTCCGGTAATAGAGCGACCCAAAATAAGGGCATGCACATCATGCGTACCTTCATAGGTATTCACACTCTCTAGATTCACGGAATGACGCATTACATGGTATTCATCTGAGATACCGTTTCCGCCATGCATATCACGTGCAACGCGGGCAATGTCGAGGGCTTTGCCGGCATTGTTGCGTTTGATGATCGAGATAGTTTCAGGAATCAGCGTGCCTTCATCCAACAGACGACCCACGCGTAAACAAGCATGTAGACCAAGCGTGATCTCCGTTAGCATATCGGCGAGTTTCTTTTGGATGAGCTGATTGGCGGCCAAAGGTCTGCCAAATTGTATGCGCTCCATCGTGTAGCTTCGAGCGGCTTGGAAACAGAATTCTGCCGCACCCATTGCGCCCCAGCCAATGCCGTAGCGTGCTTTGTTTAAGCAGCTAAACGGCCCCTTAAGGCCCGTTACATTCAGGCGATTGCCAATAGGCACTTCCACATTATCCATCACGATCTCACCGGTGATCGAGGCGCAAAGCGAGAGTTTGCCTTTAAGTTCAGGAGCGGAAAGCCCCTTCATGCCTTTTTCCATCACAAAGCCACTGATCGTACCATCTGCTAGCGCGTCATCACCATAGACTTTGGCCCACACGACAAACACATCTGCGATCGGTGAATTGGTAATCCAAATCTTGTTTCCGGTGAGGCTGTAGGTAGTGCCTTTGCGAGTCGCGCGGGTGTTCATACTACCGGGATCTGAGCCATGATCAGGCTCCGTTAGGCCGAAGCAGCCGATGAGCTCGCCGGTTGCGAGTTTCGGGAGAAATTGATCTTTAAGTTCATCTGAACCGAACTCATGGATCGGATGCATCACCAAGCTCGACTGCACAGAAAGAGCCGAGCGATAGCCGCTATCAACCCATTCGATTTCACGTGCGATAAGGCCGTATGCTACATGACTGGCGCCGGCGCAGCCATAGCCATCAATAGTAGAACCGAGCAAGCCCATTTCGCCCATTTCACGCATAATTTTCGGATCGAAATAGTGATTACGATTGGCTTCAATGATTCCTGGAAACAAAGTGCCACGGAAATATTCGCGGGCAGAATCACGGATCATGCGTTCTTCATCAGTAAGTTCTAGGTCGAGGAGGAGAGGGTCCTCCCAATTCATAGGCTGTAGGGACATATATCTATCTTTAAATAATGAGGTTGAGGATTGACCCACGCTCAAGCGTTTGGCCTTGATTTTGTGCTTCTTGCGCCCGAGTAATTAGGCGGCCTAAAGCTTCGTCAGAAGGTAACACATTGATCGGAGCTTGCCTGGGATTGACTCGCGCGGAAGTGGTGTTTTGCTGCTGATTTTGCTGTGACGTATTCCCTTGAGGGCGTTGTTGTGCCTGCTCAATCGGTCTGCCGAGTGGCGACAGAGGAATGTTGCGGATATCCGTCATACTCTAAATATAGGGCAATTGTGTTTGCTTAACAATGGTTGTGAGCATTTATTTTTAGCTATCAAGCCACTCGCGCACGGCATTTACTTGTCCGTCAACCATGAGCGCGGGAGCATGGCCGCAATCCTTGAATTCTATCCATGTGGCATTGGGGTGACGTTCGCACATTTCTTTTGCCATGGCGGCGCTTAGGAAATCGGAATGCTCGCCGCGCAGCAGTAAGATAGGCTGGGGTATATTCTCCCAAAGTGGCCAGAGATTGATATCATCCGTGAGCGTCATTTCGCCTTTTTCGTCGCGAATGCCATTGATGATGGCTGGATCGTAAAGCATTCGCACACGCCCATCTTCGGTGGGTTTGACGCTATGTTTGAGCATGTGATTCCATTGCCAGCTTTTATTTAAGCCAAAGGCACCGTAGCAAATACGAATATAATTCTCAGCCTCAGCGAGGGAGGCATGATCCATATGCTGGCCGACATAATCATCAAGGCGCTGCATGGCTTCGACGCTTATCACCGGGGCAATGTCATTAATCACGAATTTACGAATGCGTGAAGGGTATTCGCACGCCATGCGCATGCCTAAAAGACCGCCCATCGAAGTACCGACCCAATCGACTTGCTCTAAGCCGAGTGTATCAAGGACGTGTAGGGTATCTTCTACATAGGTATCGTAGTTGTAGATTTCACCTGCAGGCAGCCAGTCGCTTAGGCCGCGGCCGACGACATCTGGGGCATAGATTGTACGACTATCATTTAAGCTGGAGGCGAGATAGTCGAAATCTCGCCCGTTACGGGTTAGGCCGTGAATACAAAAAACGGGCGTTTTATCGTTATTCTCGTTCCATACGGCGCACGAGATATCTCGGTCATTTCGGGTGATGGTTTGGATCTTAGGTTCTATCATTATAGGTAACGTCTCACTTCCATGCCATCAAGGCTGATTTCGGTTTCTTTACCCTCTAATGTATCGGCCAGAAGGAAGGCGCTCCCTGCGCTTTGGGTCCAACCCAGTGTGCCATGCCCGGTATTGAGGAATAGATTACTGATAGGGGAGCTGCCAATAATCGGCGGGCCATCGGGGGTGGACGCGCGCAGGCAAGCCCATTCAGAATAGTGGGGATCACTTTCCATCATTTTAGGGAAAAGCCCTTTCGCGGCGTTCTTAATTTGTGTGATACGACGCTTTTTGATCGTGGTATTGTAACCGGCAAATTCAGCCGTACCGGCGATCCGAATTTGATCGCCGAGTCTACTAAATACAATTTTCGCTTTTTGGTCGGTCACGCTAATGGAAGGAGAATGGGTATTGCTATCGAGAGTGAGGCTGTAGCCTTTCATCGGGTAGATGGGCACATCCATCCCAAGCATGCGCAAATAAATAGCGCTATAGGAGCCGAGTGACATGACATATTTATCGGCGGTAAACTCGCCTTTGTCTGTCTCAACGGCGACGATTTTATCGCTTTCTTTGCGAATTCCGGTAATGGTCGTGTCATAATGGAACTTTACGCCATACTCCTTCTCGCAAATTTTAGCGAGCCCAGTGGTGAAAAGATGACCGCTACCCGCTTCATCAAGGTGGGCGTGAATGCCGCCAACAAGTTTGCAGTTGCTATGTTCGAGTGCAGGTTCCATTTGGAGGCATTCTGCGATGGTTTTTGTTCTCTCCTGACAGCCAAATTTATTTTGAAATTCGACTTGTTTTTGAGCCGCTTCAAAATTCGATTCTTGCGAGAATATATGCAAAATTCCATCACGCTGGTAGTGGAAATCAATATCTGTCATGGTCGCGAGATCTTGCATCATTTTACGGCTATAAAGGCCAAGGCGTAGCAAAGTGACGGTATTCCTTTCCAACCCATTTTGAGTGCAATTGGCGAGGAATTTCATCCCCCAGCGCAACATTTGATAATCGAGGCGTGGGCGTAAAACCAAAGGCGCCGTATCATCAAACATCCACTTAAAGACCTTTGGCAAGGTGCTGGGGCTCGCCCAAGGTTCAGCATGGCTATAGCTGAGCTGACCGCCATTGGCGAAGCTCGTCTCGGCGGCGGCGGAAGGCGCGCGATCAATCACCTCCACATCGTAACCACGCGTGGCCAAGACGTAAGCTGTGGTGACGCCGATAACACCCGATCCGAGAATGAGGACTTTCATGGGTTTGTTAAAGCGCTGAGGCTGCCTCGAGCACTTCCTGGACGTGATTGGCCACTTTGACTTTAGGCCATGTTGCGGCGATTTTACCTTCTGCGTTAATCAAGAAAGTCGTGCGCTGAATGCCCATGTATTTTTTGCCATACATGTTCTTCTCAACCCATACCCCATAGCGTTCGCACACATCACCTTCTTCATCGGAAAGCAGTGCAAAGGGGAACTCATATTTGCATTTAAATTTATCATGCTTGGCGACAGGGCATTTGGATATACCGAAAATTTCCGTATTGGCATCTTGGAATTTAGCATAGAGGTCGCGGAAGTCTTTGCCCTCAGTGGTGCAGCCGGGCGTGTCATCTTTAGGATAGAAATACACGACCACATTCTTACCCTTTAAATCGCTAAGCGAGATGGTTTTGCCTTGATCGTTTGGCAGATTGATAGCAGGAGCGCTATCGCCAATTTGAGGTTGGTTATCGGCAATTTCTTGTGCAGCTGAGCTCATGTGTAGTCTCCTATGATTTTACTAAAGATGGTATAACTGGCTTGTTGATGTTTGCGCAAGTCTTGTCGTACATGATCGAAGGTTTTTAGGCCAAGGCTGCGCGCTAAGATTTGTTTTAAGCCAGAGGAGAATTTAGATTCTTCAAATTGATCATGACATAAACGTAGAATAGATTGCGCATGTTGTTGGAAATTGAGTGATGCTTCGAGCGTCTGCCATTCTGCTTTCGAAAGTAGCTTATTTTGTAGCGCACAAACTTGATGGATGAAGGTGATATCCATCAGTCCGCCTTTGGCTTGCTTCATGCTCCAGGGGTTGTCCGTGCCGAATTCTGCCCATAATCGTTTGCGCATGTTGAGCGCATCTTGTCGCACTTGAGTTGCATCGAGAGGCTGTTGCAAAATCTCCGTAAGCGCCTTTTGCACCTTATCGCCCTGATCTGGGTGCGAGATGATAAGGCGCTGTTTTAACAAGGCCATGCGCTCAAAGATCCACGCATCCTTTGCGTAATATTGTTGCAGTGCCTTAAGGCTTACAGCGAGTGGGCCATCCGAGCCAGCAGGACGCAATCGACCATCAACTTCATAGAGGCGCCCCTCAGGTGTCATGGCATTAAGTTGACCGGTGATGCGTTGCGCCAGCCGGTTATAATAGGCGGATACCCCTAAGCTACGCTCTCCATCCGATTCGGCAAGCTCATCAGGGGCATCATATAGGAAGAGGAGGTCGAGGTCAGAACCGAAGGTGAGAGTCTCAGTGCCTAAGCGGCCAAGTGCGACAATATGAAAGCTGCTATCTGCGATTTTGCCATACTGCTCTTCGAAGATGTGAATCACATTTTGGCTTAACTCGGTCACTGCAGTATCTGCAATATGCGTCAGCACCGGCATGGCTTTGAGTGGATCGAGGTTTCCAGCAAGTACTTGACATCCCATCACGAATTCATGTTCCGCACGGTAGCGACATAACCAACTTGCTGCCTCTTCAGGTTGATGACTCATCAGGCGGTAATGTTTTGTAGGATTCAGGGAGGCTTGTGCGAGCGCTTTATTTCGCCCTAGCGTGAGTAGCGCGTCGAGCCAGTCCGGGTGCTTGCTTAAATAATCTGCAAGCTGGGGCGCGTTGCCGATAATATTCATAAAGACGGCCAGTAGTTGCGCATTGTTATATAGTAAAGAGAGTAGGGTCACGCCCCCCGGAAGTTTAGAAAAGAATTTGGCAAAACGTTTGAACGTCGCATCGGCATCGACCTGTTCGGAAATATGTGACAGCAGTGTTGGTGTCAGCTCTGTCAGCAATTCACGCGATCGACTGGAGCGCATGGCCGCAATGGAGCCGCGATGCCACGATTGTATCGTATCGCAAATTGTTGCGGGGTCTTTGAAGCCCATTTTGCGTAAGGTTTTGAGGGTTTCGCTATCATGACTCACGCCGATGAAAGAGAGTTTGCCATCACCGGCTAAAGATTCATCTTCGTTAAAGCATTGATGGTAAATCGTGTGAGTCTCAATTGCGATATTCGTTAGAGCAGCTTCAAATTCATCCAGCGACGAATACCCGCAGAACAGTGCCACTCTTGTGCGCTCATCTTCCTGTAAGGGGATTTGATGGGTCTGGGCATCATGCAGCATTTGTAAACGATGTTCGATCATCCGCAAGGTTTCGTAATGGGCGGATAGGGTGGCCACTTCCTCGGCGGTTACGAGTTGGGCAACTTGTAAGGCTTGATATGTTTCTAAGGTGCGGCGAGAGCGTAACTGCTGTCTTCTTCCACCCCAGATGAGTTGGTGGATTTGTGCGAGAAACTCAATCTCACGAATACCGCCGAGGCCTTTTTTGACATCATACCCTGCAATCTCAATTTCAAGATTATCAAAGGCTCTATCCATTTGGCGTTTGATGGATTGGATGTCGGCAATGGCGGCGAAGTCTAGACTTTTACGCCAGATGAACGGCTTTAGTTCGTTGAGGAAGCGCTCACCTGCGGCGATGTCTCCGGCAACGGGGTGTGCTTTGATAAAAGCCGCACGTTCCCAATTCTGCCCGACACTTTCATAATAACGGAACGCGGTTTCAGTATTGAGCATGAGGGGGGTGCTGGCTGGGTCGGGGCGTAACCGAAGGTCCATGCGGAAAACATAGCCGTCGGCGGTGCGCTCTTGCATCAAGCGGATCATGTCCTGTGCTATGCGATTGAGGAGGGTTGCCGTCGGTTTTTCAGTCTTGAGGGAAAGCTTATCCGCTTCGTAAAGCAGAATCAGATCCACATCGCTAGAATAGTTAAGCTCCTGCGCTCCCAGTTTTCCCATGGCCAGTATGATGATACCGCAGCCATCCTCCGCATCGCGTATCTGTAAGCCATATTGCTTTTGATAATGCTTAATTAGGTAGTCAAGCGAGGCTTGGAGTGTAATTTTTGCCAACTTGCTTAAAGCTTCGGTTACTTGGTCTAATGTCCAAATTCCGGCAATATCGGCCATGGCAATCAGTAGGCCCGCATGTTGTTTATAGATGCGCATATCACGCATGCACCCGGCCTCAGATTTATCAGAGAAGTCGGTATCTAGCTGTGTAAATGCCGTATCCGCTCCTAACGTGTAAAATGCGCGGGCGATATCAGGGTGCTTATCGAGCAATTTACTTAAGTGAGGCGAGGTTCCGTAGATCGTCTCAAGTAATTGCATGAAGGGAGTACCCGAAAATGACGAAAAGACCTCTGGCACAGGGGTTAGCTGATAAGGTTTCGGAAGAAAATCCGTGTTTATGCTTGCGGAATCGGGATGCACCATGACAGTATAGCGGTCTTTGTGGAAACTACAGGCAGTATAACGAATCTCATGCTTAAAAAAACCTTCAATTGGTTAGACACTACTTTTGCGGTGATTTTAGCATTAGTGCTGGGTATTAGCTTAGGTCTCTACGCTTGGCTCAGCTGGACTCCCCGCGATATGACGGCGCATGTTCCTGCCCTTATGCAGGAATTTGATGTCGATTTCGCCAAGTTAGGATACGATTTACAACTCGGCAAAGTCGTTTTGAAGAATGAAGGCTTTAAAGCGCCGCTTTTATTATCGATCGAATCTTTGAAATTGAAGAACCCAGCCGGAGAGGTGTTGCTTAATATTCCTGAGTTAAAACTCTCTCCGAGCTTTTGGGGAATGTTGAAGGGTAAATTCGTTCCCAATAGTGTCGAGATATTAGGAGCTGACTTTGCAATATTACAGGATAAGCAGGGTGTGTTTTATCTTGATACACGTGAGCAGGCCGCTCCAACGCGTTTAGACTCACTCTTCTTTGCCGCAGATAAAACATCTGAAACAGTGAAAACTGAAGATGCATTTAGTCTAGAGCACCTGTTCGAGCTCGGTATCGGACGGGTCAATATATCCCGCGCCTCGATGGAATATAAAAGCGAACTGACCGGATTTGAGCTTAAGCTACCGAACTTTTCCGCCCATATTGATTCCGTTTTATTGTCAGAAGAGGTGAGCGGTAGTATTTCAGCTTCTTATAAGAATGATCGTCAGCAGCCTGCCTTGTTGCAATCTAACTTCCATTACGCGCATGAAGGCAAGCAACTCAAAGCAGATGTGAATGTGCATCAAATCACGTTATCACAGTTTGCCAAAGCAAGTGCGGCACTTGCGGATTTGGCTAAAGTGAGTGTGCCACTTTCGGGAAGGATCGAATCAAGTATTGTTTTTCCTAACCAGATTGAGGTGCTGAATTTCGACTTAAAGAGTAAGGCGCTGGCTAATCTGAAAGTGAAAGGTGAGGTGAGTGGAACGTTCGATCAGCCAAGCTTCTTAGCGCGAGGTTCGTTGGGTGAATTCGATTTACCTTTTTTGAAGAAAAACTGGCCTCAAGGCGTAGGCAAAGACGCCTATCGCTGGATTACGAGCAGTATCCGCCAGGCGACGGTCAAAAAAGGTGAGTTTAATATCAATCTAACTCCTAAGGATTTAAAGCAAGATATCTTGCCGAGTGATGCAGTGCAGGCCGTTTTACATGTGGAAGACTCAATTATAGAGTTCGTTGCCGGCTTCCCGGAAGTAAAGAAAGCTAATGGCCGTGTGATTTTTGCCGGACAAACCTTATTAGCGGAGATTGATTCGGTGCGCATGCTGAGTGGCACTAAATTACATCCGGTCAGAGCCTACCCATTTGCACGCGTGCGCATTCCTGATTTGATGGTGAATAATGTTAATATTTTGATTGATATACCGCTGACCGCCAAAATTAGCGACGTATTAGAGTTTATGAAATCCACGCCTTATAAACTACCCGCGTCATTCTCTTTAAACCCAGCATCTATGAAGGGGCGGTTGCAAGGTGTGCTTTCCATGAAAGTGATTGATCAAGTCTCGCCCGTTGAAGATGAAGTGGATTTCCAACTAAAGGGTGATTTGCAAAATGTTGCTTATGCCGGGCTGGCCAAAGGCGCTGACTTATCTGCGCTTAATGGAGAAATAAAAGCCAATAATGCAGGGGTCGAGTTTTCTGCGAGCGGTAAGTTCAATCAGCAGAAATTCGATACCGATTTAAGCATCACAAAGGATAGCGAGCAATATCACTATTCGGGGTACTTGCCGGTATCGGTTGCTGCTCTCGCCTCGAATGACCTAAACCGTTACCTGTCAGGTGCAGTTGATTTGGAAGCGGACTGGGTACAGAATTCCGGTGAACGTCCGAGAGTTCTCCTCAATGCGGATACGCGCGATATGGGCTATTCGATTCCAGATTTAAAGATCCGAAAGGTGGCTGGGCAAGCAGGGAATATCAGAGCTAACGGGAGTGCTTCCAGTGGGCGTATATTCCTATCCTCTCTGGCGATTGATGATTCTCAAATTAAGTTTTCGGGCTCTTTAGAAGTCAGTAAAAAGACGGGTAATGTGCTGAAGAGTCAAATGAACCATCTTACGTTAGGGAAGACTAAGCTTAACGGGAATTACTTCCGAAAGGGCACTCAGCATAATCTAACGATCAACGCAGAGATGCTAGACCTTGAGCCTTTCATGGGCGATCAATCTGAAAAACAAAGTTCAGGAGAATCGGTGTTGCAGCGATTAGCAAATATCCCAGATGCTGTGATTGATGTGTCGCTTGATAA
Organism: Rickettsiales bacterium; assembly: GCA_029252805.1. NCBI lineage: Bacteria > Pseudomonadati > Pseudomonadota > Alphaproteobacteria > Rickettsiales > Rickettsiales bacterium. The sequence continues at coordinate 14,011 of JAQXAR010000018.1, read as the reverse complement.
GGTCAGATTTGCTGAAGATAGAGAATTACAAGATCTCAAACTGACGGCGAAATGCTCAAATAAGCGCTGTCAAAGTTTCTCCCTCCAGACGCGTAGTGGTGATGTGCCAGTTGCTGCTAAAGTGGGGGAGGTTGACGGTAAACGGAACTTCTCTGCGACGACTCCAAATCTTGGACGCATTTTACGTGTGACTGGCTTGTTCGATGATATGCGCAACGGCTCTCTGAGCTTAAATGCGGTTTATCAAGATGATCTGCCGAATAATCCAATGGCAGGCCGTTTTGCGTTAGATGACTTTAATGTAAAAGGTGTCCCTGTTTTAGCAAAGTTGTTGACCGTTGCCACGTTCACCGGGATTCTTGATGTGATGTCTGGGGGCGGATTGAGTTTCCAGAAAATGGTGGTGCCGTTCCAATATGACACGCAAAAATTGATCATTAAAGACGCACGTGCTGTAGGGCCGTCGCTTGGGATTACCGCCGATGGCGCCCTCGATATTAAACCTGATACGTTGAAAATTGAGGGCGCGGTTATCCCCGCAAAATTACTCGATACGGTGTTGGGTGGTATTCCTATTATTGGTGAGGTTTATAAAGTGCTAACCGGCGGTGAAGGCTTGGTGGCGGTGAATTACAGCATGAAGGGAAAGGCGGATGATCCCAAAATTAGTGTCAATCCGTTATCGGTGCTAACCCCAGGATTTTTGCGTGGATTCTTTGATATTTTCAACCCTTCTTCGAAGCAAGAAGTGGAAGATGCTAAGACTGCTGAAGATGCTTTGAAAGAGGTCGAAGACGATGTGCAGACCATGGAAGATGAAGCCTCCCAAGAAGCGACAAAAGAGGCAGTGCAAGCAGAAGAACCTCCCCAAACGGGTGCAGAGATAGAAGTGCCGGTTAAGGCCGTTGAGAAAGAATCGTTAGTGGAAAACGAAAAAGAAGGAGATTATGTGCCGAGTCGTAAGAAACCCGGTTCATTTATGCGCGAAAAACGCTGATTTTTCAGTCTTTTCTAGGGTTCTGTCATTAAGCTGTAACACAGTTGCTGTAGCTTTATGGCATGATGTCAAAGCTCTATTCTGCGCTCGGCGCCTTACAGCATGCGGTTTCTCCGCAGAATGAGGCGATTGGCTATTGGGAGAAAATGGGCTTACAGGCACTCGGCGCGAGCAGCTATCGTGTCGCGACGCAGGCACAAGACAGCGAACTTATCGCCCAAGTGCAAAAGATTTATGATCTCGAAAAGATGCCCAATAGACCTAAGCTCGTGCTGTATGAACAAGATGTACCCAATGCCGCCTTTGTGCATACCGGCACCATTGTGATCTCGACCGGTCTCCTTAAGCGCCTCGATAAAGACGAGCGCGAGGTGATTTTAGCGCATGAGATATCTCATCAAAAACATGGCAAAACTGATATGGCGGTGACTCTCGGTTATTATGCCGTGACAGCAGGGCTCGCCGCAGTTGCAACGCATCAAGTCATGAAGCATTTATGGAAACCGTTACAAAACCCATTTGTCAATGCGGTGACGTTTGGTGCCGCTGCATGGTTATTCAGTAAAGCTACATCGATTCCGCTACATGCACATCAACGCCATGAAGAACTTAAGGCGGATAGAGAGGCGGCGTGGATTACGCGCAAACCTGAGAAACTCGCCAGTGCGCTGCAGAAGCTTGGGAATTACCCCGATAACTTAACACCAGACCCGATAGAAATCCCCCAAACCGACGGGAATCTCCCACTGCCAGCCGCACACACGAAAGCACAAGGTTTATACAGCACTCACCCTTCAGTGGAGGAGCGCCAAGCGCAAATGCAGAGGATTGAGGCAGAGCAAAAGAGTCGCAATATACATCATACCCAGCTGAATCAAGGCGAGGGCCACCGCGCGCAAATCATCAATTTGCGTGATGCAGAAGAAAAACTAAAATCAGAGAACCACCGCGCTTAACTTAAATAGCTGACATCTAATAAACTTACAGCCAACTCGTCTATGTTTATCCATCTCCTCACAGAGCCTCTTAATATTATATAGAATATGATACCAGTGCGGCACAGAATGTGGTGAAGTTGGTGTAAAAACGGTTTGACCGTTGAAACCACTAGGGCGTTACCCCAGATAGCCTGTATGGATTCTGAATTGGGATTCGAACCATTATGTATTTCGTTCACGAACCATAGCTGACGAAGGTTCAAATCTGAAATCTTTCGAGTATCGGCGATTGAATTTATAGGGTCAAAAATGACCCTATAAATCTGAAATGGGTTAAAATTATTGCCTGTTTGCTTCCCAATCTTTTTAGCTGATTTATTATCGAAAGTGATGTGCTCATCAATGTTGTTACGCGTAATTTTCATGACAGCTTCTTTTATCTCAGGATAATGAAGCATTAGTAGCAATAAGTTCTTTACATTCGGCGTGTTGCGAGATTGGAACCAGCCCTCAATAGTTCGTATTTCAATGCCAGTTTTTCGGCTGATTCGTTTTACTGCAGCACTCTCATTTGGATGAATATTGCGCAGCAAGTTCCCAATCAAAATAATGATGTTTCGTTCTGTGATTTTGTTTGGAAATTCTTGCGTATTTTTCGTTAGCGACATAACGCCTCCTTCTTTGGTATTTTGAAAGAGGCGCAGTGATGCCGTTATTTAGTCGCATGGCGAGTATTGGTTAATGAAGATAAAGGAGAATTCGTGAACGAGATTTTTGATGAAAACAACAAGGCTGTTAAACCTAATCCAACTAAAGCTGCCATTTATGTGCGCATGTCAACGGATCATCAAAAATACTCCACCGAAAACCAAGAAGCCACCATTCGGGAATATGCGGATAAGAAAAATCTCGAGATTATTAACACCTATGCCGACCATGGAAAAAGCGGTCTCAAAATTGAGGGACGCGATGCACTTAGGCGCTTAATTGAAGATGTAGAAAACAAACGCGCCGAGTTTGGGACTATTCTGGTTCTAGATGTCACACGCTGGGGACGTTTTCAAGATGCCGATGAAAGCGCCTATTATGAATATATCTGCCGTCGTGCGGGTATCGACGTTCAATATGTTGCCGAGCAATTTGAAAATGATGGAAGCCCTGTCGCAACGATCGTCAAAGGCGTAAAACGCGCAATGGCTGGCGAATATAGTCGTGAGTTATCCGGCAAAGTATTTGCTGGTCAGTGTCGGTTGATTAAAAAAGGTTATCGCCAAGGCGGCCCTGCTGGCTATGGATTGCGGCGGATGCTGATTGATGAACACGGATTAACCAAAGGCGTGCTAAAGCCTGGTCAGCATAAAAGCTTTCAAACAGATCGCGTCATTCTTGTGCCGGGACCTGATGAAGAAGTGCAAAACGTACGTTGGATGTATGACTCCTTTATCAATGAGGGCATGAAAGAAAGTCAGATAGCCACTGAATTAAACCGACGCGGCATCAAAACAGATTTCGGGCGAGATTGGAGTCGCGGCACCGTGCATCAGATTCTCACCAACGAAAAATATATCGGCAATAACGTCTTCAACCGTACTTCGAACAAGCTCAAAAACCGCCTTGTTGAAAATGACCCTGAAATGTGGGTGCGTGCAGAAGGGGTTTTTGAAGCCATTGTTAACCCTAGCGACTTCTACACGGTGCAAGGAATCCTAAGAGAGCGCAATCGCCGTTACAGTAATGAAGAAATGCTAGAGAAATTACAGCGCTTACAAGAACGTAATGGCTGGTTATCTGGTGTCGTGATCGATGAGCAGGAGAATATGCCATCTAGTGGAGCTTATTCTAACCGTTTTGGCAGTTTAATACGCGCCTACAAGTTGATTGGCTATACGCCTGACCGTGATTACCGTTATATCGAAATTAACCGCTATCTTCGCAAGCTTCATGCGGATGTGTTTGCGCAAACGATTCAGAAAATCGAATCGCTCGGCGCCACTATTACGCACCAGGTCGGCTCCGACCTGTTTAACATTAATGATGAGGTGAGCGTTTCCATGATAATATGCAGATGTTTGCAAACGTCTGCTGGCTCGTATCGCTGGAAGATGCGCTTGGATTCTGGTTTGGAGCCAGATGTAACAATTGCTATTCGCATGGATGCACAAAATCAGCAACCTCTCGACTATTATCTGCTGCCTTCCATTGATATTGAAAATCCGAAGCTACGCCTGAACGAGCATAATGGTCTTGCCTTAGATGCTTATCGTTTTGATGATCTCGAAGCCTTCTTTTTCATGACGGAGCGTGAACCTATTAAGGAGCCAGAATCCGTATGAGCCAGCAGATAGAAATGATCTCGATTGAAGATATCAATATCTTAAATCCTCGGGTGCGCAATAAGCGTATCTTTCAGACTATTACCGAGAATATCACCAAGGTAGGTTTGAAGCGTCCCATTACCGTGACGGAATCTTCCTCTGGTGAGAAGAAATATGATCTTGTCTGCGGACAGGGGCGTATTGAAGCGTTTGAGGCGCATGAACAAACGCATATTCCTGCTATTGTGATTGAAGCTTCTGAAGAAGAGGCGCTGATTATGAGTCTGGTTGAGAATCTAGCAAGGCGTCAGCATCGTTCTATCGATCTTCTGCAGGGAATCGAAGCTCTTCAGCAAAAGGGGTATAAAGCTATTGAAATAGCGAAAAAGACGGGACTGAGCGATAAATATGTTTATGCGGTGCTCGACTTATTGAAACGCGGTGAGCAGCGTCTACTAGCGGCAGTCGAATCCGGTCATATTCCGCTCACGGTGGCAATGTCCATTGCTACATCATCCGGTAGTGGTCAGGAAGCACTACAGGAGGCTTATGAAAAGAAACAATTGCGCGGCAAGAAATTGCTTTTGGCCAAAAATCTAATCGAGAAGCGCCAGCGACTCGGCAAGGGTATGGGATCTACTCCAGAGGAACGAAACTCCAAGTCTGGTTCTGGATCGGGCATCGTCACTGCAGGCGATGTGATGGAAGTCTATCAGCGCGAAGTCGATCGTAAATCCCTACTCACGCGCAAAGCTAGTCTCGTTAGCCACCGATTGCTTTTCATCAAACAATCGCTACGGCGTATTTATGAAGAAGAGCATTTTATGACGCTTCTGAAAGCGGAAGGATTAGAAACTATCCCCAAGCCTATTTCCGAATTATTGGGAGAAGGCGCATGAGTTCTAGAGGTTCACAGCTTTTTACAGATAATATTACCATTGGCTTTGAAGATCGGCTGGTAGAACTGCCGCTTAAAACAATAACGCCTACGCGGGTGGTGACCAAAGCCATCAAAGTGAGCATTAAATACAAACGAATACTTTCCTCTATTCGTGAAATTGGCGTGATTGAGCCATTGGTCGTGACAGAAGAGAAGGGCACTTATTATTTACTTGATGGTCATGTGCGTTTGCAGGCATTGCAAGATTTGGAGCAGGAGAAAACGCTATGCCTAATTTCATCAGATGATGAATCCTTCACCTACAACAAACATATAAACCGTCTTGCCCCCATCCAGGAGCATAAAATGATTCTGAAAGCGGTTGAGCGAGGCGTGTCAGAGGATAAAATAGCGGCGGCGCTGAACCTTGATGTGAAGAGTATTATCATGAAGCGTAATCTCTTGAAGGGCATCTGTGATGAAGCAGCCGAGATTCTCAAAGATAAGATTGTTCCGGGTAGTGTATTCAATGTTCTCAAGCGTATGAAGCCTTTGCGACAGGTTGAAGCCGCAACGCTTATGGTTGATGCCAATAGCTTTAATGCAACCTACGCCAAAGCCATTCTAGGCAGTACGCCTAAAGATCAACTCAAGAACCCTGAAAAGCCCAAAAGCATTAAAGGACTCACACCGGAGCAAATGGCACGCATGGAAAATGAGATGGCTAGCTTGCAACGAGAATATAAGCTTATTGAGGAAGGTTATGGTGCCGATGTGCTGAGTCTCACCTTTGCGAAAGGCTATCTGAGTAATTTGCTCGAGAACACACAAATTACGCGCTACTTGTCCAAGCATCACCCAAACATATTGAATGAGTTTCAGCGCATTACCGAAATATCGTCGTTACGTGAGGAGGTGGCGGCGTAACTGAAGCAGGGTTTGGCTATGAGGTGAATACCAAACTAACGGAGACCGGGATCCAAAAGCGCCGGGACCATGGGAGAAGCCATCTGGTAAGAACAGATATGGAGCAATCATGGTGGTGGGAATGACGGCGATCCCGTTCACAGCCCACTAGGCCAGTTTGAGTTATCACTGGCCGAATCACTTATGCACCAATATCTGCTGGCAGCTTCAGGCCAGTAGTTGTGGTGTTGGCGATATTTTTATGACTGACTCATGTTCAAACAAAGATTCTGCTAGCCATCTTTTTATGAACAATTTTGAAAACTTCCATTATGGAGAATTTGATAAAGCCACAAATATAACTTTAACCAACTTTATAAAAGTTTATCTTCCTCTACATCGCATACTAACGGCATGTGATCGCTGAGTTCCAGCCAAGTGGTAGGGTCACCTATCGTTAATTGACTATTTTCTAGCGCCAATTCTGGAATGAAAAAGTAATCAATATGATAGGGCCTTTCAATCTGTCGATGCATGAAAAGTGTTGGCCGCGACTCTTTACCTTGCTCTTCGTTTGTTAACTCGTGGTAAAGACTTTTGAATCCTATCTCATCTAGCTCACTGACAACTTTACTGTGATTCCAGACTCTTTTCTTATCCCATAAAGCACTACTATTTAAGTCGCCACAGAGAATCATTGGCGAGGAACAAAGTCGACTTTTGTGAAGCTGTAAATATTTCCACAACTGAGCAATATATCCTGTAGCTTGCGAATCCACCTTCTTTGTCCAAATAGCAAGGAGATTAAAATCGTTAGAAATAGTGCACGGCAGAAAAGACTGAAAGCCACCATCATCCCACCCCAAGCTCTCTACTGAATGACCATTTCTGGCAAAAACTCCGATTCCTTTGTTTTTACTATTTCCTAGCCATAGGAAGCTAGCGGACGCCTCCTATACTGAGAAGCAAAATAAGGAGTCGAACCCGCAACTACTTTACCTCTTGCTAGATTGCATGCCACAGGAATTCTTCGTAGTCACCTTCAGGAACTTGTAAAAGAAGATAGATTTGAGCTTGATAGGAATGGATAAAAATAGCTGGGAGTGTATCTCAAGGGGAGCAACTGGGGAGCAACGGACTCTAAGAGGTGTAAGTGTTATTCGTCTAACCTATTGAAAAATATGGTGGGCGGTAAGGAATTCGAATCCCCGACCTCGTCGATGTCAAACCTATTTTTGACTTAATTTGTTAGTTGTACCTGTTATTATGCAGTCACATGAGTTGTTATAATTTACTGTTTTATAATGTTTATTTTGCAGTTTCTCAATTTTATTCTATTTTCTAGTTGTACCAGTTGTTACCCAGCATGGTCACTAAAGCATAACTAAAATACAGAAGATGACATGACTAGCAAAACAGAAAATAAGAATACAAAAAATCTCACTAAAGATATTATTAGCAAGTTACCAAACGAATCAGGAATTCAGGTGGTAGTTTGGGATAGCAAGGTTCAAGGCTTACACATAAAAGTTGGAAAGAACAGTAAAACTTTCTTTTTCAGAAAGAGATTGAAGGGTAGGTACGTAAGTATCAAGCTTGGCCGCTTTCCAGAAATAAGCGTTGAGATAGCCAGAAAATCAGCGCGAGCAAAACACTTTGAAATGCAGGAAGGTAAAAATCCGAAAGACCGTTTGCAAATGACCAAGCTGCAAGCGACAGAATTGACAACTGCATTGGATACATATCTTGCTAATAGAATCAAAAATGAAAAACTGAAACATCCAAAAGAATTTCGCGCAACATTTTATCGTCATCTTTCAGATTGGATGAGTAAACCTGTATCAATCATTACTGCTGACATGGTTTTGAAGCGTCATAACAGCATTACGAAAAAGGCAGGACCTTACGCTGCAAATAAAGCGTTCACTAGCTTGCAATCGGTTTTAAAGTATCATTTCGCTGACAATGATATTTATAAAAACCCAGTGAAAATTCTAACAACAAAAGAAGAATGGAATCCTTGCAAAGCTCGCAAAAACTACATTCAGCCACATCAGATGCAAACTTGGTACACTGCGCTTATCGAAGATGAAAACGCAGCATTGGTTAATCTTCTGAAGCTCATTTTATACTCAGGATTACGAAAAACAGAGGCCATGACATTGACATGGCGCAATGTTGATTTTGACAATTTGATTTTATATATTCCAAAAACAAAAAATGGCAAACCTCACATTCTGCCAATTACAGACAATATATTTGAGTTGTTGAAGCTTCAACAATCTACTGCGAATGAAAGTAGTTGGGTTTTTCCTAGTGAATCCAGTAAATCTGGACATATTGAAGAACCCAAAAAGCTTGTTGAAAGGATAGAAGAAAGGTGTGGTTTACGCATTACTTGCCACGATTTACGACGTACATTTTCAGAGTTGGCGTATCAAAGGACCGCCAGCGAATCGTTGGTATCAAGACTTCTAAATCATAGTCAAAATAAATCTGTGACTGGCCGTCATTATATTCAAGGCGGCATTGAAGTTTTACGAAAACCACTGTCTTTGATTCAATACCACACTGACAAATTAATGAAAATTGCTGAACCTAACGAAAAGATGGATGAAATTTTGCGTTGGCATTATGCACCAAATATGGTACAATCATGGTAATTGATAGAAAAAAACTGACTGCTAAATTCTTTCACATGACTTCAGGTAAAGAGCCTGTGCGTCAATGGTTGTTAGGGCTGGATAAGGAAGATAGAAAGCTTATTGGCATTGCGATTAAAGATTGTGAATTCAGTTGGCCAATTGGTCTACCTTTATGTCGTCAAATCAAAGGTCATAAAGGGTTGTGGGAAGTTCGATGTGACATTACGAATAAACGAATTGTTCGTGTAATGTTCTGTGTAGATGATGGTGAAATGATTTTGTTACATGGCTTTATCAAGAAATCACAGAAGACAGAATTGAAAGAAATCAACTTGGCGGTCAAACGACAAAAGGAATATGAAGCAAATGGTTAAAAAAATAAACATTCATGCGGGTTCTGACTTTGATGATTTTCTTTCAGAAGAAGGCATCAAAGATGAAGTAACTGCTATTGCGTTGAAGCGTGTTATTGCACGTCAAATAGCTGAGGAAATGGAACGTAAGCACATTACCAAAACAGCAATGGCCAAAATGATGCAAACTAGTCGTTCACAGCTTGACCGCCTTCTCGACCCAATGAAAACAGGGGTTTCACTAGAAACGATTACAAGTGCCGCCAAAGTGATTGGCCGTTCTTTGCGTGTCGAACTGGTGTAACACCGACAACAGTGCTGTACGTGCTTTATATGGCGTTTAAATGCACATTCACTCGTCAGTCAAATTCATCTTCTTTGCCTGAATAATCACTTCTTCAGGTGTTGAACCAAATGCCTTTGCAATCTTATGCAATGATGTAACCGTTAGGTTGCGTTCACTGGCTTCAATTTTGCCAATGGTTCGTCTGGTCAGTGTTGCTTTCTCTGCAAGCGTTTGATGACTCCAGCCACGTTGTTTTCGCTGAACTTTGATATAAGCCGCTAATCTTTTTGTTAGGTCGTTTAATTCATCTTTCATTTAAAGAAATTAAACGCATTGATTTATGCACGGCACGGCATTATTGTACCGTAAATGGAACTTATTGTTCCTTATCAATCAAAGCTACGAGGTCACAATGTCAGAAGAGAACCAACCAGAGTTAGAAGAAGATGAAACAGTCATTCAAGAGATAAAGCCATCATGGAAAGCATTCTTGTTCTGGATTGTGCTAGGTGTCGGTGCATCATTAATGACTATGTTTATGTTGCTACCACTGACGTTGATTATATTCGCTTTCATTTTTCTTCACATGAAGGTGGATATGTACACAATTACGACAGAGAGATTAATCTTCAAACATGGCATTATCGCACGTACACTTGAAGAAATCGAACTTTTCAGAATCAAAGATGTCACAGTTTCACAAGGCTTCTTTGAACGACTCTTGAACATCGGTACGGTTCAAGTTCTATCTGTAGATGATACGACCTCTAAACTGCTGATAAAAGGCATTGATGACCCTATGGCTATCAAAGAAAAGCTTCGTAAGATGTACCGTGCATCACGTAAGAAAGAACGTATCGTCAACACTGAACTGCTGTATTCTGGCCAGTAAACCAAAGAACAAACCTTATGAATCTACATATCGAACCATCACCAATGTACACTGGTTGGGTAAAATTCTACATCCCATCAACCAAGGATATTATCTACGCTGATGTGTTTGATTATGCTGCTGAACAAGAAGCAATCGAACATCAACTTCAGGAAGCAAAGGTTGAAGATTACAAGCTGGTTCATAAGCATCATGGCTTTGTTATTCATTGTCATAATGAAGAAGTTGCAAATCAAATTTCTACTGCAATCAATCTACAAGACCGACAAGAAAAACATCGTTTAAATAATCTCACTCTTTGTTCACAATAAACATCTTCATACTGCTCATTTAAGCTCTCTAGAAGCATCTTCTTTCAATTTTACATACCAACCCACATAAATCACATACACTTCAAGAAAACTGCTTTAATGAATCTTGAACAATCAACTCAAGCAACACATCACCTTATCTGTATATCAATCGCAAGCGAACCAACCATTGCTTCGCCATTGCTGCTTTGGATAAAGTAACAAGAGAAACAAAGATGAAAAGGTCAGTATACTTCAATTATGCGTTGCACGGTTCCATATATTCAACCTAGTGTTCAGAATGAAATTCTCCCAGCAGAATGAACTGTTCTGCAATGTTGTTAATGGTTGCTATGTCATTTGTTCTCAATCGTTTATAAAACTCTTTCAGGCTGTAGTGCTTTAAGCCTTCAACATTCCATATTTTCTGAATGTCGTAAGATGCATAATCCATTCTTAGCTTGGTTAAGCTGTAATCCATCGCATTATGCAGTTCATCTTCACTATGATTTTGGTTCGTCAATAAGATATGATAATGAAAATTAGAACTTTGGTGTTCTGGGATTGCCAATCCTTCGCAACGATTTTCTCTCTTTGCAGGGTGCTGATATGTTTTTCCAACCAACTTTCTATCCATCCGACCAAAAATATATTTCAGTTTTTGAGAGTAATACCTTCTGGCAATTTCTGGACGAAACTTTTTTGATTTGTCATGTCGTTGATTTTTCTCATCATCACTTTTCTTTATTGGCCTAGATTTTTTATCAGGATTGAATGCAATGGTGATGAAATATTGCGGGTCAAGTATGTTGATAAAGTAATCATACACCTCAACATAACTTTTGAACTTTAAGCCATTGGAACGAAGATACTTTTTCTTAGCAAGAGATTCAGTTCTTATCTCTCCTTCTGCGTCTTTGGAATTGAGAATGCACGACATCAAACATCACCCTCAACATTCATCAATTCCAACTGCTCGATAAAACTATCAAGGTCACCTTGTCGATACCTGACCATCTTTTCATTTTGCAATTTAATGTAGCTTGGTGGTTTGCCTAAGCTTCGCCAGTTCTTCATGGTTTGCGCTGAAACACTGAGATAATGTGCAGCTTCAATGGTGGTTAGTAATGTTGTCATCACCTGTCATTCCTTCGTTTTGAGTTGCTGCAAAGGACGTAAAGAAACTCCATTGCGTACTTTTATTTATAAAAATGGTGTTTTTGAGGTGATGTAGGATTAAAACCCTATCATCATTCTGTTATTAAATGATAATGTTGATATTCAGGCGGCTCAAATCTTCAAAATCGAGTGATTTGACGTGAAAATAATTTCAAAAAAGTGCAATTATTTTTCTGAATCATTATTTTACAGATGCTTATGAGTGAAGTTTTTTGCAGTCGTATTGAACCAATTAGCAACAACGTTCACCTCAAAATCAACCTCAGTATGAAATCTATATTTTATACCAAGCCTAGTGTTTGCAATGCTTACGGGATGATTCAACTTGACTTCATGTCTAGTCTTAGTATTATTTACATTCATTTGAATAAAGTATAACGAGATAATCATGTTAAACCGCCAAGCAAAGATACTTACTGACAAGCAACAAAATGTCGCTTTAGATTATTTATCGAAGACTCAACACCCTGAACGAAATCGTGTGATGTTCTTGCTGTCGTTTAAAGCTGGTTTACGTGCGAAAGAGGTTTCATCTTTGACGTGGTCAATGGTTACTGACACAGAGGGTAGTTTGACTGACACGATTCAACTCACCAACACTGCAAGTAAAGGCAAGAAGGGTGGTCGAGTGATTTACCTGCATCCTAAGTTGAAAGATGCATTGCAGCTTCTGTTAAGCAGTCTCGATGATGCGCCTGACGGTGTTGAACGAGTGATTAAAACACAGCGCTCAAACCGACCATCTGCACAGACCATCGTGAACTTCTTTCAAAAATTATACAATGATTTAGGGTTTGAAGGTGCGAGTAGCCATTCAGGGCGAAGAAATTTCATTAGTCAGGCTGCAAGAAAAATCAGTTCAGTTGGTGGAAGCCTTGAAGATGTGCGAAGACTCGCTGGTCATTCGAGTCTTGGCACGACACAGCGTTACATCGAATATGATTCTGCTGCTGCGCAGAATGTCGTGAAGTTGGTGTAAATAAAAAAGAGGTCAAGCACATTTGCTCAACCTTCTTTTCTATTTTTTCAAACCTTTATACCAAATCTTCATCCCTATAGGGTTTCTGATACTGGTAATCAGATTCTTTGTAACTATTCAAATCCAATTCTTCGTCTTCATCAGCACTCTCAGGAAGAACCTTTCTTCGAAAGAATTCATCGCTATCTGTCGTGAAGATGAATTCAGAATATACTGCCACCTGAATTAAGCAAACAAGTGTCATACCTAATTGTGATAGACCGCCTGAATTGTATAAGGCAACACTAGAAAATGCTAGAATCAGCCCGTAAACAATATGCCACCATTTGAACGCCTTATTAAAGGGTGACCAAATGGCATTGGTAAAGAGGGCACCAGACCAGAAAAATCCGAGGACTATCTTCAACCACAATTTGCTAGCTGATAAATGGTAACCACCCATTACCTGTAAGGCAACAAGAGCTGCGAATACTAAGGCAATAATTAGAACTGCTTTTAAAATTGAAACTTTCATAATTTTTAGAATTTAAAGTGTAAATTATACCAATTATATGTTGGCTTGTTATTGTTAAGTTAAGTCTTCAAATCCATAAAGTAAGCATCAAGCTGTAATAAATCCGCATAAGCAGAAAAAATTACAAGCATTCTGCAAACAAAAATTCATAAGAAAACATGTAAATTATACCATGCCAATGTGACGAAATTATGAAGGTTGGTTAATATTGTGGGATGATTGGTGTTATTTTTCGACTTTGTTCATAAGCCTCAATATCATCAATATGATATCTTACGCGATTACTGAATTTACTGAAGGTAATTTCTGTGCGATTTCGACGATTCTTACGAAGCCATTCGACTGACATACCCAGCCTTTCTGCGACTTCTGTTTCTGTCAAATAGATTTGACGCTTATTCTCTGGATTGGCTTTAGGTGCGATTGGGTGAGAGTGGTTTGTTTCAATGATTTGCATAGGCGTGACTATACAGACCCTTGAGTGAAGGTCAATATAAAATTGAATAATTTATCATTTATGACACAAATAAAAGCTTTGTCAACCAGATTTATCTTTTTATTCGAATTATGTTCGATTGTCTATTTTTGAACTTCAATGCAGGTGTGGTCACTATAAGGTCACTAGTTGCTATCTATGTTATTAACCGTACTTGCTAATAATCTAGCAATCTATTGACATATATAAAGAAAAATGGTGGGCGATAGAAGATTCGAACTTCCGACCTCGTCGATGTCAACGACGCGCTCTAACCAGCTGAGCTAACCGCCCGCACCAAAAGATAAACTGCACTATAACCAAGTTTTATTGCTTATCAAGTGCTCGCTTTGCCTTGCATG
>JAQXAR010000017.1 GCA_029252805.1 Rickettsiales bacterium | reverse complement strand
ATGCTTTATATACATCAATAACTCCTAACAATTTAAATGTTAGGTGTCAGCCCCTATTTCTTAATTATAGGCTCACAAAACTGTGAGCGGATGAAACCTCAAATGGATTTCCCTCTATGCTTAAAACTTTTCAATCATGGCTGAAACAGCCAGCCGTACCTTTATCTGCAATCAAGGCGAAAAAAACCGGCTTTGCAAGCCTATTTGCACAATCCCGGTCAGCCGGTCTGGTCGGAGCGGCGCTATCAACCGTTTGCCGATGAGGGCTATGTGCGTAACGTGATCGCGCATCGTGCGATTAACCTGGTGGCTTCAGGTGCGGCGAGTATCGATTTTAAACTATTTGATTGCGGCGGTGAAGGTCACGCGCGTTGCGCATTGTCGCAACATCCGCTGCTTTCTCTGCTAAAGGCGCCACAAGGGGGGATCTCTGGCCGTGCCTTTATCGAGGCATTAGTGAGCTACCGGTTAATTTCGGGCAATGCGTATATTCTGGCCGTCGGGCCGGATGATGAAGCGCCGTCGGAGCTGCATTTGTTGCGCCCCGATAGAATGTCCATTATTAGCGGCAAGAACGGCTATCCGGCGGCTTATCGCCATACGGTGGGCAATCACATGACGGATTATCCGGTGCATCCGGTCACGCAGCGTTCGCGGGTTTTTCACCTAAAAGCGTTTCATCCGTTGAATGATTATTACGGCTTGTCGCCGATGGAGGCTGCGGCCTATAGCATCGACATGCATAATCAGGCCAATAGTTGGAACCAGTCACTGATGCAGAATGCGGCGCGGCCTTCCGGCGCGTTGATTGTTAAAACCCAAGGCGATTCCCCCGGACGCTTAAGCGAGGATCAATATTACCGCATCAAACAACAGGTGGATGAGCAATTTTCCGGCGCGGCCAATGCCGGTCGTCCGCTCTTGCTAGAAGGTGGGTTGGAATGGAAAGAAATGAGCCTAAGTCCGCGTGAGATGGATTATATTAGCGCCAAACATTCCGCCGCCCGCGATATCGCACTGGCGTTCGGTGTGCCACCGCAATTGCTGGGCATTCCCGGCGATAATACCTATTCAAACCTAGCAGAGGCGCGTTTGGGCTTATGGGAGCAAACCATCATCCCGCTCATGCAGCAGGTGACTGATGGCATGAATGGCTGGCTCGCTGGATATTATCCGGGAAAACTGGAATTGGCGCTTGATATGGATGGCGTCTCGGCGCTTTCGTTGCGACAGGAAAAGCTGTGGAAACGTGTCGAGTCAGCAAGCTTCTTAAGCGATGACGAAAAACGAGCATTGGTTGGGATGGGCGAAAAAGAATATAAAAAAGAGAAGGACCTTCTAAACGATTTGCATCGGCTTTAGGTCTCCTTCTCTTTTCTTAAATGGGCTTCTTCCATAGGGTAAGCGCAATTAAGCCTAACAGTATTCCAACTAAAGTTGAAATGATCTTGTTAGTCTCAAATTGCCATTCTCCTTGGATGCTTTGTGACGCAAGCAAGGAGATTCCTATTATACAAATCGCTATTTTAATCACGGGTTCTGTTTTCCATAAAAATCCTAACAGAATAACTCCAAGTCCAAGGTAAACTTGGGGGTCAATGGCAGATAACCCATTAATTAATAGTGCTGCGCTGATCATGAACAACAGAATGGCTATTGTTTTTTCGATATTCATAATGTTTCCCTCTTTGTTGTGAGGGATGTGAAATAGGTGAAAAAAATCGGGGGCGTCCTAAAAAGGATGCGTATTGTATAAAAAGTAAATACAAAAATCGACGCAAAGATAGCAGAAATCTAGAGAGAGCAATTGCTTGCGGGTGATTGTCACGCAATTGTCATAATTGAGAGGTCTTATGAATATGAAGCACATTACCGCACCGATCGAGCTTAAATCACTTGATGAACAGGGCCGCTTTGCCGGCTATGCTAGCGTGTTTGGGATGGTTGATAACCAGCAGGATAGGGTCGAACGTGGCGCATTCTTAGCGACGCTACGCGATAAGCCGGTAAGCGAAATTAAGCTGCTTTGGCAGCATCAAATGCAAGAGCCGATTGGCCATGTCGAGCGTTTATTTGAAGATGATAATGGTCTTTATATAGAAGGGCGCTTGCTGCTTTCTGTGCAGCGCGGACGTGAGGCGTATGATCTCGTGAAAGCGGGGGTGCTGGAAGGCTTAAGTATCGGCTATCGCCCGGTGAGCTACCGTATCGACCCTGAAACCGGCGTGCGTCATTTGTTAAAAGTGGATTTGTTCGAAGTAAGCCTCGTGACCTTTCCCGCGAATGAGGAGGCCAGTATTACCGTCGTTAAAGACAGTCGTCCCCTGCCGCCAAGCCAAATGGTGGCGTTGAGTGATGTGCTTTCAAGGGCAATGCAGACTCTCATTTAACTTCTGTTTTTCATGAAGCATAGAGCGAGTTAGTAGACGAGCCAGCTATGAGCATTGGCGCAACCAATAGCCCGTCGAAGCGGCCATCGCCGCGCTAGGGCGCAATTAAATAACCCTCAACTTAGGAGTACCCCTATGACTTTAAACCATATTACGGAACAAGTGAGCCAGCTTGGCACTGCATGGGAGCAGTTTAAGCAGGTGAATAATCAACGTCTCGACGAGGTCGAGCGTAAAGGCAACGCCGATCCGCTTTACCAAGAACATCTGACGAAAATTAACCATGCATTGGATCACCATAAGTCACGTATGCATGCGTTGGAAACGGCGGTGAACCGTCCTGCGGTTGCGGGCGATGCCTATAAGGTGGATACCCCTTACGCCGGTCAGTATAAGAAAGCGTTTACGACTTATTTGCGCAAAGGCATGGATGCCGGCCTCGAAACTCTAGAGAGTAAAGCGCTCTCTGTCGGGTCGGATGCGGATGGCGGGTACACCGTAACGCCTGCCATGGCTGAAAATATCGTCAAAGCGATTCACGAGTTCTCACCGATGCGTGGGTTGGTAAATGTAGAGAAAATCTCGACCGATGCACTCGAAATCGTACAGGATTACGATGAAGCAGCGGCTGGTTGGACGACCGAAACTGGTGCAGTTTCAGATACCAATACGCCGCAAGTGGCCAAGAAAACAATCCCCGTGCATGAGCTCTATGCGCAGCCAAAAGCGACGCAAAAGCTGGTCGATGACTCGGCGATTGATATTGAGCTATGGCTTTCGGATAAAGTATCGGAGGTCTTCACCCGTCTTGAAAACTCGGCCTTCATCAGCGGTGATGGGGTGGGGCAGCCAACGGGTATCCTCTCTTACGCCGCCGGGACAAGCTGGGGCAGATTGAGCAGATCGATTCTGGCATTGATGGCGCATTAACGGCGGATGCTCTTGTGAAGCTCTATTATAGCTTGCAGGAAGATTATGCGACCCGTGCGACGTTCTTGATGAATCGTACAGTCGTGCAAGCGGCGCGGTTGCTCAAGGATGCGACATCTGAGCAATATCTATGGCAGCCCGGTCTGATTGCCGGTGCGGATGATACGCTGTTGGGGGTTCCGGTGCGTCAGGCGACCGATATGCCGGTGGCGGCAACTGATAGCCTATCGGTTGCGATTGGCGATTTCAGCCGCGCATACACAATTGTCGATCGTATTGGTATTCGCACGTTGCGCGACCCATTTACCGATAAACCTTTCGTGAAATTCTACACAACAAAGCGTGTGGGCGGTGATGTCGTGAACTTTGATGCACTTAAATTGCTGAAATTGGCGGCATAAACGGATTACGCTCTCTGAGGGAAATAGGGCACTATCTGCCCTATTTCTCCGCTTAGTTGCGTTGTAATAGCCTTGTCACTTGACCCGTCCTGTGGATAAGTTATCTTAATGGTTAACTATTATGACTTATTAGGAGAGTGTACGTGGCTGAATCTTCGCCCTCACAAGAGGAAGTAACCGAAAAAACGGTTTGCATATTATTGGTTCGTGGTGAAAGCCCGGATGGAAATGGCATCTACGCCTATGTAGCTGTACGTGCGGATAAATTGGAAGAATTTATGGCAGCTCAAGAGAGCGGCATGTTCTATCCAGAGGATCACGGTGTGATCATTGAATCAGGCGAAGGAGAACCTTCCGCTGAAGTTCGTAAGAAAATGGAAGATGAATATGGCTTCAATCATGAGCAAATGATTGATATTCCTGACAAAGATAGTGCAGGAACCATTGCTGGTAGCATTGAATCTCCAGACGAAGGTTAATTGATAATTGTCGCTGCTCGGTCTGCCGGGCTCGCGAAAGATGATGTTTCCTTGCGGGGCCTGCTCTCTTGATATGAAGCCTGAAATGGCTTGTTGGTCTTGTTTGCGTGGGTAACTGTCATAAAACCTTAACACTGCTCACATCCTTATTTAGGTACAATAAGGGTGGAGTATTATGTGTAAATGACGACAGACTTAGAAACAGAAAAGAAATTCACGAGCAAAGTGGCGAAAAGCGACTGGGCCGTGAATCATGTTGTCGAGCCGTCGGAAGAAGACACGAAGCCTAAAACATTTTTAGAAAAGATCGCTCCGAAATCGAAAAAAGGCCGTGTTGTGTTTGCAGCAGGCACGGCGCAAGTTGTCAGTATGTGTTTGACGGCTGTGGCGGGTTATTGGTTCAAAAACCATAAGCCTAAAACCGTAAAAAACTGGGAAAAGTCTATGGTCAAAGTGTTTAATAATAGTGCGAAAAACTATACGGGAGGCGCTCCTGAGAAAGGGCCTAATTACTTGCGTGCCAGGGCTTGGAAGGGCTTTATGGATTATGATGATTATCAAAATACGAAGCGCTATAGCGGTATTGAATACAATAAAAATGGCAAGTTAATGAAGGCGGAAAAGAAAAATAATACCAGTAAGCATTCAATTCAAGCAGGCACTTTGACGCAGTTTATTGCGATGGGCTTAACGAATATCCTTTCCACCATTGCGGTGCGTAATTTGATGGATGAACGATTGGACATTAACTTGGGCGGGGACAAGGTATTCAAAACACAAATGATTGATTCGGTTGCTGGTATTGGCGCTATGATTGGTATTCCTATGGTATTTGCGAGGCAAGCGCGCGATGCGCGTATGGGAATTAAAGGTCTCATTAATAAATGGCCCGTTAAAGCAGGAAACGAAAAACGTCGCGATGAAATAGGCAAGTCGTTTGCCTTTTCAATCGTGAATGTGAATTTACCTGATTTCGTTGGTTTTGCTGCCGGTTTGAGCGCGACGTTCCGTGAGCTTGATGTGCTAGAAAAAGAAAAAGCTGCCGAGGCGAAGTTGCAAGAACTTGAAGCGCAAAAAGGTCGCGTTTAATTATCACCTATAAAGAGTAAAATTTTAGGGTCAGGAGCGAGTCAGTAGACGAGCCGGCCCTGAGCAAATGAAGTGTCGCCCATCGCGAACCCACTAGGGCGCGTGCAGGCAATGAAATAATCTTATGAATATCAAAATGCGAAGCACTCGTTGGATGTCGCCGCAAGGCGTGCGCCTGTGCTTGTTGCGTAAAGGGCAGGTCTATGAGGTGAGCCGCTATTGCGGCCATTATCTCATCGCCCACGGATATGCCGAACGAATCTAAAACTATCCGCAAGCAAACTGTTGCCCATTGCGAACCCAGTAGGGCGAGTGGGGGTGAAAAACTACTCTGGAGACTCTTATGACAAATTATCCCCCTCGACGGGCGGTGTTGGTAACCCCGCCAGCGTCTGAGCCGCTTACTTTGGCTGAAATTAAGCTCTTTCTTCGTGTCGATGGCGATGTGGAAGATACGCTCGCAACATGGGTGCTAATCGATGAAGTATGGGCTGATATTCGACCCCGTTCAGGGCGTGAAGAAAGCCGGCATGAGGGTCTGCGTGAGGCGGTGACCCATTTTGTCTATTTGCGCTATCGCGATGATATCGAGTCGGATTGGCGTATTCTTTATGAAGAGCGTGAGTTGCGCATCCATGCGGTCATAAATATTGAAGAAGAAGGAAAGTTATTAAAACTCTGGGTTGAAGAAAGCAGTTGAAATAACTCTCATTACCATTAATATAAATTAAACTTTAATTCTCTGTCTCTTAATATAATATCGATAAAAAACCTCTAATGTTTTTATAAAACAAAAAAGAGAGAAAGCCCTAAGACCCTCTCTCTTCTATCATAGACAACTATTATCTATTCTTCACTATCTGAT
>JAQXAR010000016.1 GCA_029252805.1 Rickettsiales bacterium | reverse complement strand
GTCTGCCAGTAAGTCACTTGGTGTGCCCATATTAAACCTCCACTCACATTCTTTCAAGAACAGATTAAAATGCTCTTTTGGTACGCCATTGAACTTGCGAAGATGGCGTTTTGCCTGATTCCAAAAATTCTCAATACCGTTTATGTGGTTAAATTTTTTCTCGGCAAAGTGAGTGCTGTGATTGATGCGATGGTGATGAAACTCTGACACATCCAGCGCGTTGTAAGAACGATAGCAGTCAGTGTAAACAACGCTGTCAGGCTTTACTTTCTGCCTAATAATGGACATTAACGTGTCGGTTTTCGTATCTTGAATAACCTTGGTGTAAACTTTTCCACCTCGTTTCAAGATACCAAAGACGACTGTTTTTCCTGCTGCTCCTCTGCCTCTTTTTCCTTTGCGGACACCGCCGAAATACGATTCATCTAGCTCAATGTCACCACAAAACTGTTCAGTGCGCGCTTGCTGTTTGAGGGCTATTTTTTGGCGCAATTTATGGAAATACCGGACAGCGCTATTGCGATGAATACCTGCTAAATCAGCTGCTGTTCTGGCCGTAGAACCCGCAATGAAATATTTTATCAACTCTAACTGCTTATTTCTCGATAACTTACAATGCTTTATATACATCAATAACTCCTAACAATTTAAATGTTTGGTGTCAGCCCCTAGATATTAGTGAGTGTAAAAACCATAAACCTATGCCATATCGCTGTAAAGACTGTCGCAAGCACTTTAGCGTTCGCACTGGTTCAGTGTTAGCAGAATCACGTTTGCCGCTTCATAAGTGGTTAATGGCGATGTATATGATGACGAGTGCCAGAAAGGGCATACCATCAACGCAAATGGCAAAACAATTAGGTGTCACCCAAAAAACGGCATGGTTTTTAGCCCAGCGTATTCGTGAAACATGGATGCAAACACCAATGAAAGGTGAACAATTAACTGTTGAAGTCGATGAAACATTTATCGGTGGCAAAAAAAGAACAAACACGCAAGTAAGTGATTGAAGGCTGGTCGTGGTGCTGTTGGTAAAATGGCTGTATTAGGTATTAGAATCGTGATGGTCAAGTGGTTGCACAACCTGTTTCAGATACAACACGTCAAACGCTACATGGCTTTATCCATCAAAATGTTGAAGTTGGTAGTACGGTTTATACCGATGAATTTCCAGCCTATAAGAAAATGCATGGTTACAAGCATGAAACAGTTAAGCACTCTGTTGGTGAGTATGTGAAAAATCAAGCGCATACGAATGGAATTGAAAGTTTTTGGGCATTACTAAAACGTGGTTACACTGGAATTTACCACTATATGAGTGCCGAACATTTGCACCGTTATGTGAATGAATTTGCTTTTAGACACAATACGCATAAACTAAATACAATGGCATTTATTGACTTAACAATCGAAGGTACAGTCGGAAAACGACTAAAATATAAAACGCTTATCAATGGGTAGAAAACCAAAACATATTGTTGAACCAATTACTGACGGTTCGTTTGAAGACGTTGTTGATGCGATATTCGGCAACGAAGGTGCGCGTAAACATTTTTTTGAAGTAGTTGAAAAAGAGTTAAAGAAAAAAAAGCTGCATGAATCTCAATCATCTTCTGATGATAATTGAGTATTATCTTTAGGTTTTAAGCCGTAAGTACGCGAATCCATAGGGTATGGGTCATTTTCGGGTGATTTAGGTCGTTCAATGTAGTCGATTCGTTCACCATCACGAATTTCAAATTTGGTATCCAGTTTCTTTTCCATAGCATTATTTATCATTTTGCTGTTTTTGTCGCCATTCTTCATTTTGAGCTTGTTGTTTCTTTCGATATTCTGAACCGTCTTTCACATCTGCTTGCAAAGACATTGCCAGCCACATCAAGAACACAACTACGGCAATTGCCAATAAGATGAATCGCTTGAAACCAAACAGAGCAAGAAAGATAATACCTATGATAAGGTAAGTCATTACGCCATCATTTTCTGGTCACGAAGGATTTGAACTGCTAAATCTTCATTGAAATTGCGCGTTCTTCTCGGTGTTAGAAAGAGTTCGATGATGTACCAGATGCCAAATCCCCAAAAAGTCAGGTGAAACAGCCAGAAGAGCGATGCATGTTTGAAGGAAAAGAATTGAAAGCCAGGCAGTAAAATTGCCAGAAAATACATAAAACCAAGGCTTTTGCGCTTTCGTTTGTATTCGTCTGCAAACAATGCTTGTTCTTCATCTTTCATTTTGGCCAACGGTACTTTAACCGATGTTGGAAGTTTCGAGGCGATGCTTTGTTCGATAGATAGAGCCATTTACTTTTCCTTATGCACTTAAATTATCTGCGAATATAAGTGCAGAGAATTTAAGTGTCAACGGTCCTAGTATCCATTTGTTATGGATAAAACGAAGCAGTTTCAAAAATCACTTATAAGCGCGTTAAAGGCTGAAAGGGCTTCGCGTGGGTTAAGTCATGAAAAGATAGCTGAAAAGGCTGGAATATCGCGTCAAACGCTTGGAAAGATTGAATCTGGTAAAACGAATCCAACTATGTTGACCATGTTTAAGATTGTGGGTGCGATGGATATGACGTTGGAAGAATTTGTTGGGAAAATGAAAGTATAAATACTTCTAAATTAATAAAGAGGTATTTATGAACACAAGAACTACAACCTTACATTACTTTGCAAAACTGCTGCGAGTAACAATTCGAATCAATGGAATCAGATACGGCAAGCCTGTAAATATGGAAGAATATGAATCTTATTAAGTATTCTGTTTTATCCAATCGTTTGTTCCCTTCAATGGTCTGTAAGACTCAACATCGTCAATTCTCACTACTACTAAGGTGTCATCTTCATCAACAAACTGCTTAAAATGTTCAAGCATTTGTTTGGTGGAAGCGGTATTCTTTACTAAATAAAATGAGTAAGCTGCCTTATGACTATTTAGCTTTTCAAATTCTTTTTGAATTTTTGGATAATTCTTTTCATTATTCAAATCATAGGTAATTGCGTAAAATGGCATTTTGAAACTCCATTGTTTGAAGCTAACATAATACCATTTACCGTATTTGGCTAGTTAAGTATATAGACCCCAATTATAAATTACAAATCATACAGCTATAAATCCTGCGCAGTGTAGCAGAAGTCTAGAGAGAGAGCAATTCCTGCTAAGCGATTGTCACGCAATTGTCATATTCGTCATTGCGAGTAGGGGGGCGGTACTCCAGAATCTCTCAACAGTACTGGATTGCCGCACTTCGCACGCGCAATGACGGCGATTAAGGATTCAGCAGTGTATGTTCCCAGCCGCTGCCTTTATTGGTGTAGAGTTCGCGCTCGTGCAGGCGGAAATCGCCTTCTTGCCAGAATTCAATTTGGCTTAACGCCACGCGCCAGCCGTGCCAGTGTTCAGGGCGAGGGACCTCTGCGCCATTAAACTCGGTTTCAAGCGCTTTGGTGCGGGTCATTAGGGTTTCGAAGGATTCGAGTGGTGCAGATTGGTCGGAAGCGTGGGCGCCAATTTGACTACCGCGTCTACGACTTGCAAAATATGCATCTGCCTCTTCACCAATCACCGGTGTTACATTGCCAGAGATGCGAATCTGTCGTTTCAGCGGCATCCAGTAAAATAGGATGGATGCTTGCGGGTTGATTGAAAGCTCTTGCCCTTTTTGGCTTTGAGCATTGGTGTAAAATACGATGCCTGTTTTATCGAAACCCTTAAGCAGAACGGTGCGCACCGATGGCATGCCATCTTTGCTTGCTGTGGCGACAGTTATCGCGGTTGGCTCGTCAATCTGCGGATGGTCGGCAGCATCTTTGAGCCATTGCTGGATTCTGTCGATGGGAACATGTTGTTCGATCATGAGAGGAGTTTCGTTAGTTGGGCTTCGCTGATCACGCCTTCACGGTACATAATCAGCTTATTTTCCTTTAGCTCGGCGATGGTAGAGCCAGCGCTGCCAGTTTCGCCCTCTATGAGGTGCAAGTGAGGGAATTCCTCGCGAATAGCGTCAGCCGTAGTGCGGGGCATCTCGCCTGCCATATTTACACTGCTGGCCGCAAGTGGACTGCCAAGTTGATCAATCAATTGCGAGATTAACTCATGTTTTGGCCAGCGTAGGCCGACGGTGTAACGGTTGCCGCAAACAGCATAATCAATGATCTTGTTCGCTTGGATAGGCAGGATCAAAGTGAGTGGCCCGGGCCAGTATTTCTGCGTAATATTAGTGGCGGATTCGTTAAGTTGGGCCAGAGATTCGGCCATTTCCATCGAATTCACCAGAACCTGAAATGGCTGACCTGTAGGCCGAGCCTTCATCGCATACATTTTCTCGACGGCTTTCGGGTTGGAGGCATCGCAGATGACGCCGTAAACGGTATCGGTCGGGACGGCGACTAGCCCACCCTGTCTTAGGAGTTTAAGTGCTTGCTCAATCATGCTTGCAAATATACCGAATTAGAGCCATAAATGCTAGTATTATGAGTCAAGTTGCTAGAAGTATTGTCACTCCTGTGGGAGTTTTGTTCATTGTCGCTGAAGACGGCGCGATTCGTTACGTGCTGCACGAGAAAGCGAATGCTGGGATTTTAGTCGCCATGAGCGCGGTGGAAGTGCCGATAGATGCACCGAACGAAGAAGGCGAAAATGCCACCATGTTGGCTGAGGCCGAAAAGCAACTAAACGAATATTTCGCAGGGACTCGCACCGAGTTTGATTTGCATTTAGGTCAAGCAGGAACCTTGTTCCAGCGCCGTATCTGGAATGCGATGTCGGAAGTGCCTTTCGGCGAAACGATTAGCTATCAGGAACTTGCTTGCGAAGCGGGGCATCCGCAAGCGGTGCGTGCTGCTGGAACGGCCTGTGGTGCGAATCCATTGCCGGTTATTGTGCCCTGCCACCGTATTACACGCGCCGATGGTTCTATCGGCAAGTTCGCGCTGGGTGAGGATGTGAAAGCGGCGCTGTTGAAGCATGAAAATGAAACGCAAAAAGCGCAGCAAAAAATGAGTGCCTAAAAAAAAGAAACCCGACGCAAACTTCGTTTGTATCGGGTTCTTTGTGCCTTAGTTGGGCGGATCTTTGTTACTCATGTTATTGAGGTTTTAAAGCTGGATAATCAAAACCTTTCTAGGATTCCTTAGAAAGTTTCGTTAAACGGCTTAATCGTGCGATTTCGCCGGGTGATAATTGCTCGCGATTCTTGTTCTTTTTTTTAAGGTTTTGCAAAGCAATTTTCTGATTCTTCTTGAGTGCCATAAGAATGATGGTTTGGTTATAAAATAAAAATTTAGATCCAAATCTGGGGGTATCCAAAAGGATACGGGAAACTACACAAAAACATACAGCTACAAAATTAGTCACCAAAATAGCAGAAACCTAGAGAGAGCAATTGCTGGCGAGTGATTGTCATCAAATTGACATATATCTCTAAATCGTCATTACCCGACTTGTTCGGGTAATCCATTTGCGATTCGTGCTTGCGGCATGGATTGCCCGGATAAACCGGGCAATGACGGGGAGTGGTGGTGCAATAAGGTCGCCAAGCAACGCTTATTGACCTTATTCGCCAAGCATCCTATATATCTTCGCCTTAAAACATCGCGGAGAATCCCTATGCATCAATATCGCACGCATCATTGCAGTGAAATAACGAAAGCTGATATCGGCTCGGAAGTTAAACTTTCAGGCTGGGTGCATCGCAAGCGCGATCATGGTGGCGTGTTCTTTATTGATCTGCGCGATCATTATGGCATGACGCAATTGGTGAGTTCGGGCGATGCGCAATTTGAGGCTTTGAGCCGTGTGCGTAACGAAAGTGTGATTACGATTACCGGTGAAGTTGTGGCGCGTAGCGCTGAGGCGGTGAATAAGAATCTCGCAACCGGTGAGATTGAAGTGGCGATTAAAGAGTGGGATTTAGAGTCCGCTCCTGTGACCGAGCAATTGCCGGTTCAAGTGAATACCGATAAGGAATTCCCCGAAGACACCCGCCTGACATACCGTTTCCTCGATTTACGTCGCGAGAAGTTGCATAGTAACATCATGCTGCGTTCACAGGTAATTACGAGCTTGCGTAACCGTATGGTGAGTCAAGGTTTTACCGAATTTCAAACACCGATTTTGACCAGCTCTTCGCCTGAAGGTGCGCGTGATTATTTGGTGCCAAGCCGTGTGCATCCGGGTAAATTCTACGCGCTTCCACAAGCGCCGCAAATTTTCAAACAGCTTTTGATGGTGTCAGGGTTTGATAAATATTTCCAAATCGCACCTTGTTTTCGTGATGAAGATGCGCGTGCGGATCGTTCTCCAGGTGAGTTCTACCAACTCGATATGGAAATGAGCTTCGCGACACAAGAAGATGTGTTTAGCGTGATTGAGCCCGTCATGCATGGCGTGTTTGAAGAGTTTGGCGGAACAAAGAAAGTCACTCCAGCGCCATTTCCACGCATTCCTTACGACGAAGCGATGATGAAATATGGTTCTGATAAGCCGGATCTTCGTAACCCGATTGAACTGGCCGATGCAACCGAAATCTGGCGTGATTCAGGTTTTGGTATCTTTACAGGTATCATCGAAAAGGGTGGTCATATCCGAGCGATTCCTGCGCCGAAGAGTTCTGACAAGCCGCGTAGCTTCTTTGATCAAACGATTGCTCATGCACAAGCGCATGGGGCGAAAGGCTTGGCTTATATTACCTTCCTAGAAGATGGGACATTGAAGTCTCCGATTGCGAAGTTTCTATCAGAAGAAAAAGTGGCTGAGCTGAAGACACTCTGTGGTTTAGAGAATGGCGATAGTGTGTTCTTCGCTTCCGGTAAGGTGGGTGAGGCGGCAGAGGTTGCTGGCACGGTTCGTAACTATCTGGGAGCGAAGCTTGAGTTGATTAATGACGACGAATTTAAATTCTGCTGGATCGTTGATTTCCCTTATTACGAATGGAATGAAGATGAGAAGAAAATTGATTTCTCGCATAACCCCTTCTCAATGCCTCAAGGTGGACTAGAAGCATTGGAAAATGCGAAAACCGATGAAGAGCTACTGGCAATTAAAGCATTCCAGTATGACATTGTTTGTAACGGTGTTGAGCTTTCTTCAGGTGCGATTCGTAACCACCGTATTGATATCATGCTCAAAGCGTTTGATATTGTGGGTTATGACGAGAAGTTTGTTGAGAATAAATTTGGTGCGCTTTACCGTGCTTTCCAGTATGGCGCTCCGCCACATGGAGGCATTGCCCCGGGTGTCGATCGTATGGTGATGCTATTGGCGAATGAGCCAAATATCCGTGAAGTGATTGCCTTCCCAATGAATCAAAAAGCGGAAGATTTACTCATGGGGGCGCCAAACACGGCGGACGATCTGCAATTGCGTGATCTGAATATCCTGCTCTCTCCATCAGCACGCAAAGCGCTTGAAGAGAAGAAAACGGCAAATGTTGAACTTCCTATGGCGGATACAGCGTAATGAGCGATGAATCTATCCAGCGTAAAAACGCCTCCCGTCTTGTGTTTGTACAAGCACTTTATGGGGCGCATTTTGATATCCCTATTAAGTCAGCCGAAAGCTGGGTGAGTCAATATAACGAAGATCTACTCAGTGATGCGGATAATCCAGAAACGGAAGAAGAGCGTCATTCAGAAGAAGTGTTCCAAATGAAAACCGAAGTGACGCCAGATATGCAGTTTTTGCGTAAGTTGCTGCGCGGTTGGTTGGAGCAGAAAGCAGCCGTAGAGTATGAACTCTCGATGCATTTGGATGGTCGTAAGAAGCGTGGCTTTTCACGCCTTAGCCCCTTGATTCAGTCGGTGATTTGCGCCGGTATGTATGAGTTACATCATACGAACATAAAGAAACCAGTCGTGCTGAAGGAATATACTGATGTTGCCTCTGGTTTCTTCGATAATCCAGAGCTTGGCTATATTAACGGCATGCTGCAAGAGATGGCGGATTCAGCAAAAGCTCCTGAAGTTGATCTTGATGTCGAGACCTCTGAGGGTAATTCGGATGCGGAAGTTTCATTAAATCAAAAATAAAACGTAGGATTTCCATTTCTCCATCGTATCATAAGTACAATAACCAAACGGGGTACTTATGAAAAAAATATTTTTAACGACAGCGGCATTAGTGATGATCAGTGGCGCAGTGATGGCCGCACAGTCCGGCGATCATAAAGCGAAAATGCAAGAGGCGCTCAAAGCTTTCCCTCCTGAAAAGGCGGAGCTGGTCAAAGCAACTTTCAAAGAAATGCGTGAAGAACGTAAAGCCAATAAAGATAAGCATAAGGCACATCGTGATGCGATGAAATCTTTGCTGACGGCACCAAGTTTTGATAAGTCAGCCTTTCTCGCAAAAGCCAAAGAGATGACCCAGATGCATGGCAGTAAAAAATTGGTGAGTGCGGAACGTATCGCCAATTTAGCCGAGCAGCTCAATCAAGAAGAGCGCGAAGCTTTGGCTGAGATGATGCCCAAAAAAGGCAAAGGTAAGCGCGGAGCAAAGCGCGACTAATGCAAGCATGGCAGGATAAAGATGATACTACGCTGTTGGAGCACCTTCAGCAGGGTAGTCATCATGCCTTTAACACGCTGGTAGAGCGTCATACGATGCGCTTCTTCCGACTGGCCTACCGTTATGTCTCGCAAAAGGAAGCGGCGGAGGATGTCACGCAGCGGGCGTTCCTGAAGCTATGGGAGAAGCCCTCGCGGTGGGATGCCAGCAAAGGCGTGAAATTTACGACTTGGTTTAGCCGTATCATTATTAACCAAAGCCTCGATATGCAAAAAAAGCGAACGCCATTGTTGCTAGCCGATGGTTTTGAAGTGGCAGATGAGAGCGGTAATCAAGAGCGCGGGTTGATCGATGCGCAACAGAAGGTGCAGTTAGAACACGCGATACGCCAACTGCCTGCACGTCAGCAAACTGCGTTGAATCTATGCTTTTATGAAGAGCATAGTAACGGGCACGCGGCTGAAGTTATGCAGGTGAGTGTGGGCGCGGTGGAATCTCTCCTCATGCGCGCCAAAGCCAACCTAAGGCTAAAACTGGAAGAATATGAAGCGAGGATGCAAGCATGACACAAGATAAATTTGATAGTTGGTTAGCCCAGCGTCCAATGGAAGAGCCGAGCAGCGATTTAACGTCTCGCATCAGCGCAATGGCGACGCAGATTCCACAACAATCTGAGTCTTGGTGGAAAGGCTTCGCGATGCCAATGCCGGCTTATGCTTTTGCCTCATTACTTGTACTGGGGGGGATCTTTGTGCTGCCAATGAGTCATTCCGCACCCGATTCTGTAAGCGATGAAGAGTTGTTCTCAGAAGTTTTTTACTACCCAGACGACACGTTATTTTAAGTTAATTTTGGAGAGTTCTATGAAATATCTAACCAGTGTGTTGGTGTTGTTATTACTGCCACTTTCCGCCATATCGCATGAGAGTAAAAGCCATTATGAAGAGAATGAGAATTGCCGTGAATTTACCAAAGAGATTCGCATTCGTGGGAAGAAGGAATATGCCTTTGGTATTGCGTGTCAACAATATGATGGTAGCTGGGAAATTGTTAATGATGAACAGTTTAAGCAGCACGAGTCACATCATTCGCGCAAGGTTTATGTGCCCAATTATGGGATTCATATTAATTTAGGGAAGCGCTACCACCATGATCGATGGAACCAAAAATCTCGTCAATATGGCCAGAAATGGCGTGGGCGAAAATGGCTCAAATACCTGAAAAAAAAGCATAAGCGAAAGTGGAAACATAAAACCCATGGTGGAAATTCGTACTCGCATCTGATTACGAAATCTCGTAAAGATAAGAAGTGAGTGAATTTGATTGGATAGCCCGTTATTTTGCGCCGCTCGCCTCAAATGAGGGGCTGGGCTTGCGCGATGATGCGGCGCTGTTTAAGTCAACCGCCGGCAAAGAATTGGTCATCACGAGCGATGCTATTACGGCGGGAATCCATTTTTTTGCAGATGATGCGCCGGCCTCTATCGCGCAAAAATTGCTACGGGTGAATCTGTCTGACCTCGCGGCAAAAGGTGCTGAACCTCGTGGATACCTGCTCTCACTGTTGTTACCATTCGATACGCCCGAAAGCTGGGTGGAAGGCTTTGTGACCGGTTTGGCGAGCGATCAAATACGTTTTGGAATTGCGCTTTGGGGGGGGGATACAAGCCAGATAAAGGGGCCTATCACAGCCTCCGTCACCGCGATTGGCGAAGTGAAAACAGGCCAAATGCTCCGCCGTAGCGGCGCGCAAATTGGTGATGTTCTCTATATGACGGGGGGCTTAGGCAATGCGGCCCTAGGTCTAAAAATCCGTAAAGGCGAGCTGGAAGCGAATGATTATCTGCTAGATCGTTATCTCCATCCGCGTCCGCAGGTTGAATTGGGGCAGCGGCTTGTTGGCATCGCGACG
The DNA here is from genome assembly GCA_029252805.1 of Rickettsiales bacterium. NCBI lineage: Bacteria > Pseudomonadati > Pseudomonadota > Alphaproteobacteria > Rickettsiales > Rickettsiales bacterium. Next base: position 18,399 of record JAQXAR010000016.1, on the reverse strand, counting down.
GCGGCTATGGATATCTCAGATGGTTTGGTTCAAGATGCAGGACATCTGGCCATAGCGTCGGATGTGGCGTTGGCTATTAACGTGAACCAACTTACTTTCTCGCGAGAAACACGCGATATTTTGAATGAAAAACCAGAACTGTTTGAACTTTGTTTGAGTGGGGGCGATGATTACGAATTGCTCTTTACGGCACCACTGGCAGCTAAAGACATGCTGATTTCTCTCTCGGAAAGAACCGAAATAACGATTACGGCAATTGGCACTGTCGGTCAGGGAAGCGGCGTTACGGTTCTAGGTGAGGATGGAAGACCATTAGAGTTGGTTAATATGGGGTGGCAGCATTTTTAAATTAACCGATCTCATTCTTGGTGCTGTTTTGGCCTAGCTCATGTTGTTTTTGCATTAAGGTGTAATTCTTTTCCGCGCATGCGGATATATCGAGGGTAAAGTATTTAACCTCAAAGGGCTTATATTTAGGCGTGAATTCTTTGTTCTGAGGCATTTTTCAGTGTTGCCCGCAGAAAAAGTGCATCGGCGGTTTTAAGCTTCAACAATTCGTAAGCTATTGCCTTCATGGACGCCGAGTTTACGGGCGTCATCTACGAAGAGAATAATCGTTCCTTCATCGGTCACACTGGCTTTGGCTTGGGTAATGCGTAGGTTGCTTAGTTCCGTCGACATGAGGATATATTTCGTGCCATCAAGCGGTGCGGAGCTGAGCTCGGACACCTTGACTTTCTGGCTATGACGTACCGTGCGAATACGTTTGGTTTGTGCCTCTACGGTAGGGCCACCATCGAAAATATCCAGATAGCTGGCATAGGCAAAACCCTCGCGTTCGAGCATTTTAACGGCAGGCTTAGAGGCTTCATTGACTTTGCCAATCACTTCTTGCGCTTCGGGAGCGAGGAGCTTTTGATAAATTGGATAGCGGGGCATCAAGTCGGCAATAAATTGGCCGCCTTCGGTCGCGTTAATGTAATCGGCGTCGCGGAATGGCATTTTGAAGAAATGCTTGGCGAGGTTCGCATAGAAAGGAGAATGACCTTCTTCGTCATGCACACCTCGCATCTCAGCGATAATTGTATCGGCAAAAAGTTCGGAAAATTCTGCGGCCATCAAGAAGCGGCAACGCGAAAGGCATTTGCCTAAACCATCACGGCGATAGCTCTTGCGTAGGAAAAGAGAACCTATCTCACTGACGCCCGTATAGTCATTGACCATGTGCAAAACATGGTTGTTGGAATAAACCTTCGGCTGGCTACTCGCTTGTACGATCGTAGATAACTTATACGAGTAGAAAGGGCTAGAGAGGCCAACATGCGCTTTGATACCCGTGGAGCCAACAATTTCGCCGGTTGTCGTATCTTCTAAGACGAGGAGGAAGCGTTGCTCGCCGTCACTATCGGATCCACCAGCAAAGCTGCTTTCCGAATATTTGATTTTAGCTTCTAATACGCCAGCATCTTGCGGCAGTGAGGTCATGCCATAGCCTGCCTTTTCGGCAAGTATCATCATGGCATCATGATCGTTCATGGTTACGGGTCTAATTAACATGGCGCGAAGTTATGGAAATTACTCGCTCTTTTCAAGCTCATTCTGCCATAAACCGTGTTCGGTCTTCTCCCAATAATGCGGACGGGTAATCAGTTCCGATAAAGCACGGAAACTAGCGGCAGAATGCAGCAGCCAATAAAGCGGGAAGCAAAGGTGCGCCCAGCCCATATTGGACCAATTGCGTTTTTGCACGACCTTAACGGCAAAGAACAGGTGTAACAAAATGCCATAAAGCAATGTTCCAACGCTAAGGGGAAGAATCAATTGCGCCAACTCACTTTGCCAGTTGGGTGGGTGAATCAGCCAAATGACCGAGAGAGTAAATAGAATAGGGGTAGTGAGGAAAACCAAGCACGGCCCGCCAATGAAAAGCTGAAAGGCGCCAAAGCCTTGCCAGCCGAGCTTGTTCCATAACCAAATCGGGCGGCGCATATGCACCAGCCATGTTTGCATGTAGCCTTTAATCCAGCGGCTGCGTTGTTTGATCCACGGCCATAAACGTACCGGTGCTTCCTCCTCTGTTTCGGAATAAAGCGCTGCCGTGCGGTAACGTAAAGAGGCGAGGCGAATGCCTAAATCGGCATCTTCTGTCACATTGAACGGGTCCCACTCGCCAAGATCTATTAGTTTTTCACGGTAAATATGATTGCTGGTGCCGCCCAGCGGTACGGGTAGGTTAAAGTGATCTAAGGCTGGAATCATAAAGTCGAACCAAGCAGCATATTCGATGGAAAAGAGCCTCGTAAGCAAGTTCTTTGTGCGGTTATAGTAATTGAGGCGGCATTGCACGCAGACTAAATCTTGTGGCCCATAAAAGAAACGATGCACTACATCGCGCAGTTGCTGCGGGTCAGGGCGGTCTTCCGCATCATAGATGGTAATGATGGAACCTTGGGCAAAATTCAGCGCGTAGTTACAGGCTTTTGGCTTGGTGCGTGGCTCTGAATAAGGCACGCGGATAATTTCAAACATCCCTTCAAGGTTCAGAGATTTCGCTCTCTCAAATGTTTCGAGATCATCCTCTTCGAGAATCAATTTAATATCGAGTTTCTGCTTAGGGTAATCGAGCGCGCGTAAATTAGTGACGAGCTGCGGCAAAATCCGCGCTTCTCTATAGATCGGAAGTAAGATGGTATAAATAGGTAAAGCAGAATCTGCAAGACGGGGCATTTCTTGATACTGGTTCCACAGAGCTTCGCGCTTATCATTGCCGATAAGGAATAAAAGCCATTTGAAGCTCAACGTTAGAAAGTGAATACCGCTCATCACCAATAAGGTGCCAATAACAATCGTTTCCGGAGTTAAGAATAGTCCAGCACTCAGCGCACTCAGTAGGAGCAGCAGTAGCACCGGCAAGTGCTTGCTGCGATTAAATAGAATACGAGCGGATTGAATGGGAAAGCGGAGCGCCAGCTTATGAATGCTTTGATGTGATAGTTCGTGCGAGAAAAGAGCGTTGAGTGTGCGATGAATATCAAACTCAGCGGTCTGTACAAAGCGGTGGTTCGGATAATGTTTCTGCGCCCATGCATGCTGGGCGTCGCTAAATTCGACGCCTGCGATAAGCATCAAGCCACTTTGGGGATCTGCTTTCCAAGGGAGTATCTGTAACGCGAGATATTCTTCTAGATGCGCGGGGTTGAGAACGGCCTTATCAGGAGGAGATTCCAGTAAATTGACGAACTCTAGATCGCGCTGTTTAGCCAGTGCTTGATAAAGGGCGAGGCTATTGCAATGTCCATTTCTAAAGAGTATTTGGCCGAGGCGATCACCGGTCTGAGCATTCAATGCTTCATCTCGTGCTTCTGTCGTGATGCTGCCTTCGCCGGTCAGAATCTCGCCTAATTTGCGCGTGAATGGATTCATCATTTCCTCCATAAGCTGATCGTGCCGCCGCTGCCGCCTCCGGTATTGCGCCCATATAAGTGATGGAACCCGGCGATTTGCAGCGATAATTTACCGGAAAGCGGGGTAACGAAAGAGAGCTGGCCTTTGACTAAGTCGTAAGCATCATCGCCGCTTTGGGTGAAGTTTCGATCACTGCCGCTGGCTTTCCAAGTGCTGAAAATTTGAGGCAGCAGGGTGAGGCGGTCATGCAGTTTGAAACCCACGGCTGCATCAAGGTGAATGAGGTCAGCGGTGTTTTTGGGCCTCCACTCATAGGCCGCTTCAAGATTGCTGAAATGTGATATACCTAGCCATGTAAAGTTATGGCCACCAAGGAAGCGTGCTTCGCCACTAAACTCATCAGAACCGCTGCGAGCAAGGGTATCACCGCCAAACAGGCTCGGCAGTTTGAGCTGTGCTTGTGCTGATAAAACACTCCCAGCATCTTGCCAAAGCCGTTTGCGAGCATAGAGCTTGGGATCTGCTAAACCGCAATTAACGCCGGTAATACGAGACGGGAGGTTTGTGGCGGTGGAATGTACGGCGGTTAGTTGAGTTGCTGCGCCTAGCGTCAAGCCATCACGGTATCCATACTCAAAACGGGTGCCGCTCTCTAGCTTGGTGTAGCGTGGCTGGTCAACGCGTTGTCCGTGTGTATCGTAATAATGGTCGGTGCTGTAATAGGTGATGATATCTTGATAGATTTCCCATTTTCTGGGTGTAACCGTCCATGCGCCGCCATAGGCTGCGGTAGAAAAAAGTAATAAAATGGATAGAAATCCACTAAAAAACAAACCGCTTCCTTCCCGTAGTCGGGTGGGGGTTAGTTAGTTTTTATTTTAATACAATAATTAATGCAACTGGGGGTTGGATTTTAATGCAGCTTCTGGCTGATATCTTCTAAGGCGCTATCAATTAGGTCGCTGCCTTTAGCAGCATCTTCGATCATGCTGCGACTTGCGCTAATTGCAACATCGACAACATTTTGCTGCACCATGCGCACAGCCGCCACTTCAGCTTGTGCGATTTTTTCCATAGCAAGGATTTTGCGTTTCTCTAATGTATCGCGCAAACCTTGCTCCGCACGGTCAGCCATCGCTTGTGCATCGGCTTTAGTTTGGTCGATAATGCGTTTCGCTTCTTCCAAATTATCACGCTGCTTGCGTTGAAATTCAGCGAGAAGGGATTGCGCTTCTTCACGTAAAGCCACAGCTTCACGTAATTCTTTCGCGATGTTTTCTGCGCGTGCATCAAGTGATGTAGCGAGAAATTTACCAAGAGGCTTCCAAGCAAGCGCGACAAAAATAACGAAAGCAATGGCTACCCAAAAGGCCGGATCGTGAAGATGCTGTTCCATTAGGCTGCTTTCCCTTGATTATGGTGCATGCGGTTATGTTCTGAAGCAAGCTTAAGCATCGCTTTCTGATCGCATTTAACGTCGATGAGTTTCTCCGTCAACACGCAAGCAACGTCAGCCGCAGTTGGTTCTAAATCACATTCTGCTTTCATACGAGCTTCGGTGATCAAGCGCTCAGACTCAGCGACTTTTTCATTCAAGATATTCTCAAGTTCTTTATGCTTCTCGTCAGATGTCTCGCGAATTGCTTCCGCGACATCATTGAGCATCGATTGAGCTTGCCCACGAGCTTCTGCCAGTGCGGTTTCATAATTCTCACGGGCTTGCTCAGCTTCAACTTTAAGGCTGGCGGCACGATCAAGATCATACTCAATACGTTGTTGACGACTTTCCATCACCGTATGGATGCGCGGCACAATGTGCCGCGACATCACATAATAAAGTACGGTGAACGTCACCACTAACCAGAATAACTGGGAAGGGTATGACGTCGGATCGAGCTGTGGCATTCCTGCGCTCATGAATCAGAACCTCTTCTTCTATTACTCAGATTATACAGCGTAAAGAAGGAGAAGTGCGACTACGAGTGCGAAGAGACCCATTGCTTCCGCAAGACCTGCACCGATGTAAACGTATTTAGATAGTTTACCTTCAGCAGAAGGGTTGCGGGCGATACCGTTAAGCATTGCTGCAAAGATGTTACCTACACCGATGGCTGCGCCACCCATGCCGATTGCAGTGAGGCCAGCGCCGATAAATTTAAGTGCTACTAGTTCCATGGTTAAACTCCTTAGTGTTTTGAGATGTTTGTACGTGTTAGGGGTTGGTTGTCAATATTAATGTAGATGAACAGCGTCACTAATGTAAACGCAGGTCAGAATCGTGAAGATATAGGCTTGTAGGAATGCGATGAAGAATTCGAATCCTGTGAGTACGACGAGAAGAGCTAAAGGGGCCCAACCGCCAATGATACCAAGGCTTACAACGAAGCCTGCGATAACTTTTAACATCGTGTGGCCGGCAAGCATGTTAGCCGCGAGACGAACCGAAAGGCTGATCGGGCGTGCGAGGTAGGCGAAGAGCTCGATAAAGAACATGAGCGGCGCCATCCACCAAGGTGTGCCTTCAGGTAAGAAGAAGCCAATGAATTTAAGCGGTCCGTGCTTGCAGATGGCGAGCAGGGTGACGAATAAGAAAATCGCCATCGCCACAGCAAAGGTGACAATAATGTGGCTGGTAAAGGTGAAAGAGTAAGGAACCATCCCAATCAAGTTACCGAAAAGAACGAACATGAAGATCGTGAATACGAGCGGGAAGTATTTCTTTCCGCCTTCACCGACCGTATCTTTGACCTGATCGGCGATGAATAGATAGCTGAGCTCTGCCATAGACTGCCAACGCGTTGGCACAAGCGCACGGCCACGAATGCCGGCACCAAGGAAGATGCAAATCAGAAGCGCTGAGCCGACCATTGCCAATGTAGAATTGGTAATGCTGATATCATAACCCGCAAGGAATATATCTTTGATAGATGTAACCTCGAACTGGGCGAGGGGACTGTGATTCGAACCTGACATTTACGACTCTTCTTCATTTTCTGTCTGATTGTAACGCGCAGAAGTCTGCATCATCATCTTAACGCCTGCTGCTGCTCCGATGAATAAGAAAATCACCAAAAACAACGGCATGGTTCCGAAGAACCGATCCACAAAAAAGCCAAACCCAGTCCCTACCATAACGCCTGCCACCATTTCTGTGCCCATTCGAAAGGCTTGGTGAGCGCCGGAAGGTTCGTCCTCTGGCTTCTTTTGTGCCTGCTTGATTCGCGTGTTTAACTCCTCAAGCGGGTCAGATGATGAGCGAGGTTTCATACTTGCTCAATCGCGCGGGAATGTAGCATGACGCACCCCTCTGTCAACCTGCTTTGATACATCTTATTTAGCAACGGCTGCTTTAATGGCATCGACGAAAGAATTTATATCCTGTCCGCCTTTGACGATTTCAGTACCAATGCGGAAATAAGGGGTGGAATCAACACCTACTTGCTTATCAAACCATTGGCGGCTTGCGATCACTTTTTCCTGTAAAGTTTCATCCGCTACGCAAGTGTCATAATCCGTTTCGGTCATTCCGCCGACTTTGGCGATGGTCTTTAGCCCGTCTGAATAATTGACCGAACTCGCCCATTGTTCTTGGCCGCGCATGATTGCTCCTGAGAATTTTTTGCGTGCATTATTACCTTTTTGACATTGAATCAACATCGTAGATTCTAAGTCAGGCGCATTGCGAACAAATGAATAAACGTGCAACTGTGCAACACCTGTATCAATCAGTGCTGCTTTTAATTTAGGCAAAACGTTGCGATGGAAACTGGCGCAATGTGAGCAGGTGAAAGAAGCAAATTCTTCAATAATGACAGGTGCTGTACTATCGCCGTAAATAATAGGAGAAACGTCGACTGCACCTGCTGGGACGCTAGGGGTAATCGTTTTGCTGTTAACCAGTGCGCGCAGAGCTTCGATATCGAAAGCAGGAGTGGTTGTTTCGGCGGCGGCTTCGGTTTCGGTTGCAGCGTTCGCTTCGTTAGAAACCATGCTGCTATAGAGGTTTGCGCCAATGAGCGAGCATACGCCTACCATAGCGAAAAGGATGATAAGTTTTTTCATCAGAGGAGACTTTCCTTGTTACGTTTGGGAAAGCATAGAGAATGTTTCTGGGGAATCAACCATCCTGCATCAATTGAATGCGCTGTATCTTCTTATGTCCCAAAATCTCGGCGACGCGTTGCAGGATGATGGGTTGCATATGCTGTATTTCTAAAGCAATAGCAGAGGTGGTGGAGATATGTAATGTCGCGGAGCTTCGGGTGTAGATAAGCTTCGTCGGACGGCTTGATTTAGCCGCGAAATCTCCCGTAATTTCGGACCAGTGTGTGCCAAGGCGCACGAGCTCAAGCTGTGTTTTGTCAAAGGTGTTCTTATGGAGCTTTTGCAGCCCTTTGCCAATGGGTTGGGCGAAAAGTCCTGTGGTGCCGTAATGTCTGGGTTTGCTCATAGGGGCAAGAGTAGCTTAAGCGGCGTCTAGCGGCAAGTTGCTCCGTAAGAGCCTGTCACGCACGGGGGCAAAGGTGCGCCGATGATGCGGGGTGATGCCAAGATCATCTAGAGCTTGGATATGTTGCGGCGTGGGGTAGCCCGCATTACGCTCCCAGCCATAGCCAGGATATTCCTGAGCAAGTCTCTGCATGAGATGGTCGCGTGAGGTTTTGGCGAGAATAGAGGCGGCGGCGATGCTGAGAGATTTGCTATCTCCTTTAATAATAAACGTCGCGGGGCAGGGTAGTGATTTTGGTAGGCGGTTGCCGTCTATTAATGCATGAGTCGGCTGAGAAGATAGCTGCTCTACACAGCGTTGCATGGCTAACATAGAGGCGTGCAGAATGTTTAGTTGCTCAATTTCCTCTAAATTGCACTCACAAATACTGTAGGCAATCGCGGCTTGTTTAATCTCTTGTGCTAAGCGTTCACGCTTTTTGGCGCTGAGCTTTTTCGAATCATCAATACCTTCGGGGATATTCTTTGGATCAAGGATAACGGCAGCGGCTGTGACGGGTCCTGCTAAAGGCGCGCGCCCAGCTTCATCGACTCCAGCAACGAGGCCGTTATAGGCTGCTTCATATGCGAAGTCAGGCAAGGTAGGCTTACGAGCGCGGCTCGTTAGACCATGTGAGGCCTGCCGTGGTGAGTTCATTGCTCTGGCGCTGAATGACCGGCCATTTGCCTTCAGAAAGAAGGGTTACGCCTGGATCGCCATCATTCATGATTTCACGATACATCCAGTAATTTGCCATCACGTTCATCACATAGTCGCGTGTTTCATTGAAAGGGAGTGTTTCGATGAAGAAGAGCGGATCTTGTGTCATGGAAGGACGTTTTGCCCAGCGTTTTGCGGTGCCGGGGCCTGCATTATAAGCCGCCGCGAGGAGCACCACATTACCGCGAATGTAAGATTTATTCGCAAGATAATTCAGGTAATTTTGTCCGATATTGATGCTTGCTACAGGGTCATTCAGGTTCGTCTTGGATTTAACCTTCATTTTCTTCGCAATATACTGTGCTGTGGTTGGCATAATCTGCATCATGCCTTGTGCTCCCGCGTAGCTTTTCGCCTTTGTGTTAAATCCAGACTCTTGACGCGCGACGGCGAATACGAGGGCGGGATCTACAATATAACCATTCTTAGGTTCCCATTTGGGGAGGGGGTAAAGCGCATGGCCTGATATAACGCCCTTACGTTCCATATCTACACCCATACGCAATTGTAGTGCTGGCTGGTTTAAGGCTTGAACGAAGGGAACAAAGGCGGGGCGATCTTTTGCTTCTGCGCGAGAATATTGCAAGAGAAGTTCAGTACGCGCCGCATCCATTTGATCGACCTTAAGGAGTGCATCAATACGTTTTAGACCATTGCGAGTCTCAGCAGACTCAATCTTTTTGAGGTAGTCATAGAGTGTTTTCTCACCGCGAAGGGTGACGGTTTCGTCTAATGTTTCGCCGAGTAAGTGAATGGCTTGTGCGCCGTAAAAGCTGCGAGGAAAACGTGCCGCTAGCTCTAAGTGCTTTTCAGCTGCTTCATCATTGCCTAATTCATTGGCTGCACGGAAAGCCCAGAAAGAAATCGCGGCGCGATCCCAATCGCCCATGGTTTGAGTGCGGCCTTCAAGTGAATGAAAGGCGTGATAGGCTTTCGCAAAACGCTCTGCCTGCCAATGTTTGAGTCCAGATTTCCAGACACCTGCGATGCGTGGGCTTTCATGGCGAGTATTTTTAAAGCTTTCGCCGAAGCCTTTTAAGTTGCGCTTTTTCGTTTTTTGCAAATTAGAAACCTTAACGCCTCGACTACGCGCAATTTGTTGAATGCGGCGAGCTTGCGGGTGGTCGCTATAATTCTCAAGCCATATTGTCAGTTCCTGCTGCGTGCTTTTGTAAGTGCGGGCTAGGTAGCGTTGAGCAAGGATATGCCCCATAAGAACAGGGGTGTCAAGGTCTTCAATAAGTTCGTTAGCGCCTTTCCAATCTGCTTTCGCTTGGAGGTCAAAGATTTCCTGATAGCGAGCCATATCCGTGCTGTTTAACTTTGTGGAATCGTCTGTTTGAGCGATAGCAACAGGCGTGTTGTCTTTAGTAAAGAGAGCTCTTGCGGGGGCTACGGGAATGATTTCGGATACAATGAGGGCTCCTACAATGAATAATACGAGTAGGGTGGCGCCGATGGCTGCTTCTAGGCGTGACTTTAATGCTTTGACCAAACTATTTTCCTTAATGATTGTTAAATCTTGCGCTCTTATAGCACAAAATTAACCATTTGTTAACCATTAATCAGGGTGGTTCTTAGTATAATGACGTTAAGGCGGCTTTTATACGCAGCAAGTCTTGCCAAGCAAGCTTTTTCTGGTTTGGCTGACGTAGTAGATAAGAAGGATGATAAGATACAATCGCTTCTATCGAACTATCTAGAATTTCAGAGTTTTTTCCTCGTAAGCGAGAAATGCTATCTTGTTTATCAAGCACGCTACGCACGGCCACTCCGCCAAGTAGGAGGATCAACTTCGGTTTTGCCAATTCGATATGTTTGCGTACGAAGGGCTGACACGTGGTGATTTCTTCCGGCGTTGGGGTGCGATTTCCCGGTGGGCGCCAAAAGACGGTGTGGGTAATATATGCATTTGTTTCGCGCGACATCCCAATCGCGGCTAGCATTTTATCCAGCAATTGCCCGCTTGGACCGCAAAATGGAGTGCCTTGTCGGTCTTCCTGTGTGCCGGGGGCTTCGCCTATTACCATAAGGTCTGCGCCCTCTGCGCCTTGTGCGAAGACAGGTTGCGTTGCGCTCTTGCAGATGCTGAGCTCTTTGAAATTCATCACGGCTTCGCGTAGTTCGGCGATGGTGGTGGCTTTAGCGGCGAGTTCAGTGGCTTTCTCCAGCGCTGCAGCTGGTGGAGTGTAGTTGCTTGCCGGGGAGATTGCTTTAGTTTCTGGTATAAAGGCTGGTGCGGCTGTGGCTGATACAGTGTTGGGTGGAGTAGATGCCGTTGGTTGTGTAAGAGATTGAGCTGTCACCATAGCGAGATGGTTTTGTGGCGTTTCTTCCACCCATTCATCGACACCCATGGCTTGATACCACTCTAATATCGCTATTCCTTGATTACCCATGGGCTTTAAGTAGCATGGGGGAGTGAAAACTTACAGTGTTTTAAGGTAAAGGCGTTTCATAAGCATACTCGCGGATAGGCTGACAGAGTCAGCCCGCCAGATTTCTGGCGAAGATTGCGCGGCGTGTGAGAGCCCTTTATTTTGGAATGAAATAAAGGATGAGAGATTATGTCAGATGACGCAATGGAAGTAATGGAATGTGATGTAGCGGTGGTTGGTGCCGGGGTGGCCGGGCTGTCTGCTGCGATTCGTTTGGCGCAATTGGCTGCTGAAAAGGGCGAAACGCCAAACATCATGCTATTAGAGAAAGGCTCCGAAGTGGGGGCGCATATTCTGTCTGGTGCTGTGCTAGAGCCGCGCGCGTTGGATGAGCTGATCCCTGATTGGAAAGAACTGGGTGCACCGCTCGATACGCCCGCGGAAAAGGATCGCTTCTTATTCCTGACCGAAAAAGGCAAAATCGGTCTACCGACTCCGCCACAAATGCATAATAAAGGCAACTATATCGTAAGCCTTGGTAATGTAGCGCGCTGGTTGGGGCAGCAGGCAGAAGCTTTGGGAGTGCAAGTATTCCCCGGATTTGCCGCCGGTGAAGCGATCATCGAAGAAGGTGTTGTTAAGGGCGTGCGTACAGGTGCTTTTGGCATTAGTAAGGCGGGCGAAAAGAAAGATAGCTATCAAGCGCCGATGGAAATCCGTGCCAAAACGACGATCTTTGCGGAAGGCTGCCGTGGGCATCTATCGCAGCAGCTGATGAATACGTTTAACTTACGCGAAGGTGTAGAGCCTCAAACTTACGGTCTTGGCTTGAAAGAACTTTGGGAAGTCGAACCGGAAAAGAGCAAGCCGGGCAGTGTCGTGCATACGGTGGGCTGGCCGATGGATTCGAGTACTTATGGTGGCTCATTCATTTATCATCTGAAGGACAATCTGGTTGCGATTGGCTATGTGGTGGGGCTGGATTATAAGAATCCGTATCTCGATCCGTATATGGAGTTTCAGCGTTTCAAAACGCATCCGGCAATTAAACCACTGCTTGAGGGTGGTCGCCGAGTCTCTTACGGTGCGCGTGCACTTAATGAAGGTGGATGGCAGTCTGTTCCTAAATTAACCATGCCCGGTGCGGTGATGGTCGGCTGTGCGGCTGGTTTCCTGAATGTGCCGAAGATCAAAGGTTCTCATACAGCCATGAAATCGGCCATGTTAGCGGCTGAAGCGGTGGCGGCGGGTGATTTAGAAGCGTATCCGAAAACTTTAAAAGAAAGCTGGGTATATAAAGAGCTACATGCGGTGCGCAATATCCGTCCAAGCTTCCATAAAGGCTTATGGGCTGGGCTGGCCTATAGCGCGCTGGATACGTATTTGTTGCGTGGCAAAGCGCCGTGGACCTTTAAGCATGGTAAAGCGGATCATGAATGGACGAAACCTGCGAGCGAATGTTCTTCCATCGATTATCCAAAGCCAGATGGAAAAGTGAGTTTCGATCGTCTGAGTTCGGTATTCCTATCGGCGACGAATCATGAAGAAGATCAACCTATCCATCTGACGGTAAAAGATGATGCATTGTCGCTCGGTAATTCATTAGCGAAATATGCAGGGCCCGCTGCGCGCTATTGCCCAGCAGGAGTGTATGAATACCCAGAAGAAGATGGGGCTCCGCGCTTCCAGATCAACGCGCAAAACTGCGTGCATTGCAAAACCTGCGACATCAAAGAACCGGGTAATAACATTAAATGGACCGTCCCAGAAGGCGGCGGTGGGCCTAACTACCCGAATATGTAGGAGGGGCGTTCGTAGCGATATAAGCTTTGTTATCGAAATATGGGGCTTGAGCCGGGATTCGATTTTCCTGTTTCACCCTTAGGCCCCGTCATGTGTCGGGGGTGCAGTGGATTGATGCGAGGCACAAAAAAGGCCGCCTTGCGGCAGCCTTTTTCATTTTATTCGGGCGCGAATTATGCGCCGACAGCCATGCTACCGTAAGGGATAGGATCGCCAGAGGCTTTCTCAGTTACGAGGTCGCCATTATCTTCGTAAACGCCTGCCATGAAGCGGCGGTTGCCGTTAATGTACAAAATTGGCTTTACTTTTTTGCCGTCATAAGTGCGTAGCTCTGTTACTAGGCCACGGTTTTCGGGGTTATTTTTAGTTCCCATGGTAATATTCTCGCATCATAAAATTATTTATCAAAATCGCCGCCATCTTAATGAAATCTTAGTGTTGTGCAAGCTATATTTAGATAAGCTTGGAAGGCAGATACATGAGGAATTCAGTGGTAGGGTTTAAAAAACGTTTCGTTTCGGTTAGCGCGATAGCAATGCTATGCGCATGCGGTGGTGCTAGTTTCATGAATCCACAGGCTGCGACCAGTCTGGATGGTCCTCTGCAGACGGTTCAAAAGTCTCCTTTTGCGGGGAGTTATACGACCGTTACGGGGCAATATTTGTCTGCGAGTGTCGCGCGTCAAATCGGAAATTCGAAGCAAGCTTTAGGTTATTTGAATAAAGCGATTGGCCTTGGCAGCAGCAATGATGACCTTTGCTTAGATGCTTATGGTTTGGCGCTTAGTGCTGGTGATATTGATCTAGCTGAGCATTTCGCCTCCAAGGTGAAGCAGGGTGCTGATAATGTGATTCTCTCGCCGAAGTTGCTTCAGGCAGTCGTCGCGATGAAAAAAGGCAATTTTGCTGCAGCCGAAAATTTACTGAACCAGGCGCCCGAAAAAGGCTTCGGCCAATTGGTTCTCGCCTTGCTGAAATCATGGGCATTACATGCGCAAAATAAGCCGGTGCCGATTGAAGAACTGACTGCATTGATGCAGCAAGGCGGCGAATTCGAGTTATTGGTGAAATACCAACTCGCGGTTTTATTCGAGTCGATGGGCAATGACCGCGCGCCCTATTTTGATGAATTAGCGAAAATGCCTTACTTGCCGCATCATATCGTGCTGACGTTAGCGGAGCACTATAAGCGTATTGGTAATGATAAGCAGCGCGCGCAATTGATGAAGCGTTACGAAGGGAAAGCTGGATTGCAGCTCTCTGCGGATGCACCGATTGTTCCGGTCTTAACGCCAGTCGAAGGGGCGGCGGAGGTGTTTTACAGTATTGCGAGTTTACTCGTTTCCGTTGATGCGCTCGATCCGGCGAAGGTGCCGCTACATTTAGCCTATTATCTGCGGCCTAACTTTGCATCGGTGAATTTCATACAAGCGCAAATTGCGGAACAGCAAGGTGAAACAATCACTGCGATTAATGCGTATAATGCATTGCAGGAAGATAGCGCCTATGGCCTGATGGCATCATTGCAATTGGCTTATTTACAGCAAGAAGTGCAGAATATTCCTGCGGCTCTTACTCAAATTGAGAAATTGCTAAAACATCATCCAGAGTCGCTAAGTATCTGGCTAGCGAAAGGTGATGTGCTACGCAACGAGAAGAAATACAATGAGGCGATTGAAGCTTATACGGCGGCAATTGATACGTTGCAGGAGAAAAAAGCGGAACACTGGCCGGCATTCTATTCACGTGCGATTGCACATGAGCGAGCAGGCGACTGGCAGAAAGCGGAAGAGGACTTCTTAGAGGCGCTGCGTTTGCAGCCCGATCAACCCGAAGTGCTCAATTATCTCGGTTATAGTTGGTTGATTCAAAACCGTCAGCTGAGCCAAGCGAAAGCGATGATTCAAAAAGCCGTGCGCGCGCGTCCACGTGATGCGCATATTATCGATAGTATGGGCTGGGCGTTTTATCGCCTCGGTGAATATGAAAAATCTCTCAGTTATTTGGAGCGTGCGGTGAATTTAAACCCACGCGATGCAACGGTGAACGAACATCTCGGCGATGTCTACTGGCGTATGGGGTATAAGATCCAAGCGCGCTATCAGTGGGAACGCGCCCTGACCTTTGGTCCTAGCGAGCCTGGGCAAATTGAGGGCCTAGAAGGTAAAGTTGCTTCTGGGTTGCCCGCCGCAGATGTGCCAAAATCAGATGTGATGCAAGCGGAGTTTCTGGCAGAAGAAAAAGATCAACAGCGCGCGGCGATCCAGTCTGAAGAAGAGAAAAAAGTCGAGTAAGCGATTGGAGCATAAAATGCGTGATATCAAACCAGAGAATAAATATTATTACTATACGAACGAGCAGAATGAACTGGTTCGATTCTCAACCGCAGATGGGCCTGATAGCGCTGAGGTGATGCCTTATAGGGTGAGCGAAGCAGGTAAGTTATCTAATTTTGAAAGAACAAGTAATGATGCTGCTTTGCCTAAATACCTCGCGGCTGGCTATGTCTCCCGGGGAGCGTTGCAAGGGGTGATGGAAAAGAGATATTTCAAACCGGTTTGACTCGATTGCACCTAAGCTCTGCTGACGCAACATCTGGTAGCAAGGGGAATGGGTTTGAGGGCACTATTTTTAATGGCAAGACTCAGGCGCACAGTGCATTTAAGGCTGGCGCATTCACACAAAATTCTCCGACATACGCATATGAGCCGTTTAACGGTATGACTGCCTCTATTACGACGACCACAAGAGAATATTCGCCTGGGTTAGGGTATGAGGAAATCAAGAAGGCGGTGGCAGCGCAAAATGGAAGGGTGTCTGACTCTGTTATGTTAGAAGTGATGGGAGGTAATTTAGCCCCTAAACAATCACTGCTTTCAATCCATCCGCAAGATGAGTATTTTAAATCTTACCGCGTCTATTCGTCGCAGCAAGAAGGTTTACCAAAGGCCTTGTTAGAAGATCTTACGCAAGTCCAAGGGCATACTATCGGATCGGTTGAAGCGCTTACGGATCCGGTCAGAAATCGTAGTTTTGA
Organism: Rickettsiales bacterium; assembly: GCA_029252805.1. Classification (NCBI taxonomy): domain Bacteria; kingdom Pseudomonadati; phylum Pseudomonadota; class Alphaproteobacteria; order Rickettsiales; species Rickettsiales bacterium. Next base: position 2,568 of record JAQXAR010000016.1, on the reverse strand, counting down.
ATCACGTGTGTCGATAAGCCATTAATAAGTCATGAGCTTCGCGAGTAAATTACGGCAGGATCCTCTTATTTATGTGATGCGGTTGGAGGCAACCCAAGAGCAGCCCGCTCGCTTGGTTGCGATTGACGTGAACCCTAAAAAAATGGATGTTTTTCAAAAACATTTGAAGAACCCGCAGAGTGATTTCAATCTTTTTGATTATGGAAAAGTGCTCGAAATGATCGTGGGTGAGATTACCGATGCAATGCTTGAGGATATGAAAGCAAAATATAAAAATGAAATAACAGCTGATTAAGACTGTTTTAGCTTCAATGCTTGCATCCACTCTCTAAATAAGCTCTACGATATTCTATTATGGCAGATGTTTTTGCTCCCGCGAAAGTGAACCTTTTTTTGCATGTGACAGGCAGGCATGAAGGCTATCATACTTTGCAAACAGTTTGTTTCTTTCCGTCGGTTGGAGATCGTTTAGTTGTGTCTAAACGTCTGTTAACCAAAGCAGATGAATTAGAAATCAGCGGCCCCTTTGCGCATGGCCTACCACCAGAACCTCAGCATAATTTAATCCTTCAGGTTCTGAGCAAATTACGCGAAAACCATGCGATTCCTTATTACAGTATTCACTTGCAAAAACGACTGCCTATTGCGGCGGGCTTGGGCGGTGGCTCTGCGAATGTGGGCGCGGTCTTGCGTGTTATTTCGCGCGAAACGGGAATAGACTTTTCTGATGAACCTTACTCAAGCGAGCTCACGGCACTCGGCGCTGATATCCCGGCCTGTTATCTTTCTCAGCCGCTCTTTGCGGAAGGGATTGGCGATGAAATTCTACCTTGGCCGAAAATGCCCGACTTTGGGGTGTTATTGGTGAATCCACTAGAGCCGCTTGCTACGCGCGAAGTGTATGAACGTAATGAGCAATTTACCACGCCTGCCATGATGAGCGCCCCCAAGTCACAAGCCGGGTGGATGTCGCTTATTAAAACGACCAAAAATGATCTACAGATGGTGGCAGAGAATATGGTGCCGGAAATTCCGGAAATGATTGATGAATTAGAACAAACATATGAAGCAATTACTGCGCGTATGAGCGGGAGTGGGGCCACTTGTTTCGCGCTTTATCCAAGCCTCGTAGAAGCGCAAGTGGCGGAAGCAAAAATGCGTGCAGCTCATCCGACGTGGTGGGTTCAGGCAGGAAAGGTACATCATGGGGCAGAGGCGTAAAAAACGTTATAAAAGTAAACCAAATCCGTGGCCGCAGATTATTATGACAGGCCGCGCGGGTTTGAAATATTGGGAAGAATATACGCTCGAAAAATTAGAATCGGGTGATCTGCAATTCTTCATGTTTAATTGTACGATCGGGCGTACCGAAGAAGAGCCCGGCTATGATCATATTGGCGGTAGCGGCTATATTAAAGCGCGTGTTTATGATGGCAAAGAATGGCAGACGCTCATTATGGATGATCTGTTCCCGGATCGTGTGCATCATTTTTCCAAAAAAGAAATGCCGCTAGACACCTTCCTGCTTTGCCGTGAAGCGGTAGACAAACTCGCCGGAACCCCACTACAACGCGAGTACCGCATGCATTACGGCCCTGTGCCCTATACCGATGCAGATGATGACGAAGATGAGGGTGGGGACGATTAAATTGTCCCCCAAAAAAGAAACCCCTCACACCAACAGGTGCAAGGGGAACTTTTTTGATTTTTAGCTTTTAGATAAATTATTCGTTTTTTGGACCTTCTTCTGAAAGAGGGTTTTGAATTGTAATTTGATAATCTATATACTTCTTGAATGGTTGCGGGTATGTGTAGTCCCTCATCATTCCTGTGATGACTTCTTTTCTTAAATCCGCCTCGGTTATTTCAAGTCGGATAAAGTTTTTGTCAGCGCCGTCTAAAAGTTGACGATCTAAAACTGCTTTTGCATTGTGAATTTTAAAGGGTGCACCACCTTGCGCGATTAAGTCATTGATTTCTGCTCTAGGTGATAAGGTCTGCATCGCTTTGGTAGCAGATAGGTAAAGTTATAAATGTTGCCGCAATGAATAAAGTCGAGTCATTTTTCTCACGGGTCATAACTTCTGTAAATTTATTGATTCCGTCATAAGGAGTGAAATTTATCCCTGTTGTATCATAAACAATACAAGCTCCGTTTAATTCATGGCCATCTATTAAGAGGGAGCCTCTATATTGGGTGAATTGGTTTTGAGTCACAATAATGTCCTTCCCGGCTAAGAATTTTACCACTTTCTTCATGCTTGGAGCAGTCGAGATTTTGACAGTAATGGGAGTAGACTTTGTGGTGCAGGATGTAGCTAATGTTATTCCTAAAGTAGCTAAAAGTAGAAAAAATAATTTGAAATTTTGATAATTCATAATCGTATTTTTTTTAAAGATAAAAAAGCGCAGAGCTTTCCTTCATTTATTGAAAGAAACTCGCTACTGCGCGGGTTTAAAAGCAAAATTAAAAAATAGGGGCTGACACCTAATAATATTCTTTGAGCAACTTTTTCAGGTCTGCCAGTAAGTCACTTGGTGTGCCCATATTAAACCTCCACTCACATT